>JAITOQ010000241.1 GCA_031289865.1 Clostridiales bacterium | reverse complement strand
AGAATGTAGAATGCAGAATTGCGGATAAAAAGTAAGTGTATGCGCCGTTGAAAAGTGGGTGTTATTCTGAGTCGTGTCGATTGAAAGGTTTGTGTCATTCTGAGCGGAGCGAAGAATCTAAAACGATAGTTGTATTAAACAATTCGAAGAAATCGTTTTAGATTCTTCGCTCCGCTCAGAATGACGAAGACTTTATTTTGTTATCCTCAATTCTGCATTCTGCATTCTGCATTCTGCATTAAAAAATTCGCAACTTTCAACTCACTTAAGCGGAACAATCCCCAATCTCCCCAACGCCGACCGATTGTACTGCGCGTGGCACAGCGCGATTGCGAGTGCGTCGGCGGCGTCGTCGGGTCTTGGGATTTTGTCCAATTTGAGTAGGGTCTTGACCATTTGCTGCATTTGTTTTTTGTCTGCTCTGCCGTAGCCCGTCACCGCTTGCTTGACTTGAAGCGGGGTGTATTCAAACAATCTGCCGCATTCCTTTATAGCCGTATACAACAATACTCCGCGTGCCTCGGCGACACGGATTACGGTCTTTTGGTTGTTGGTGAAAAACAATTCCTCGATCGCGGTGTCTTGGGGCTTGTATGTTTTGATAATCTTTTCCATGCTGTCGGCAATCATTGCAAGCCTAACCGCAGTCATTTCAACCTTAGGCGTTTCGATCACTCCGTAATCGATAACGGTGTGGACACCCCTTTCGGAATTGATAATTCCCCAACCTACAATGGCAATTCCGGGGTCGATTCCTAAAATAATCAAAGAAACACCTCAATTTTTATTGCTTAAATTACCGCTATATTATATAATAAATACGGCAATAAGTAAAGCCATTGACAAACATCGGACAAATAAAATTTAGGAGGAACTACTTTATATGGCAAAAATGAAAATTGTCCTCGCCTATTCGGGGGGACTTGACACATCGATCATCATTCCTTGGCTGCTTGAGAACTACGATTGCGAGGTTATCGCGGTCGCGGGCGACGTCGGACAAGCCGAAGAGCTCGAACCCGTTCGCGAAAAAGCCCTCAAATCGGGCGCAAGCAAAATCTTTATCGTAGATCTTCGCAACGAATTTGTCAACGATTTTGTACTCCCGACCCTAAAAGCGGGCGCGGTCTATGAGGACAAATATCTGTTGGGAACGAGTATGGCGCGCCCCGTCATCGCAAAACGCTTGGTAGAAATCGCGGAGCGCGAAAACGCGGACGCAATATGCCACGGCTGTACGGGAAAAGGCAACGATCAAGTCCGCTTTGAACTCACTATCAAAGCTTTAAATCCGAATCTCAAAATCATCGCCCCTTGGCGTATTTGGGATATCAAGTCCCGTGACGACGCTATCGATTACGCGGAAAAGAAAGGTATCCCCGTCCCCGTCACCAAAAAACGTCCGTACAGTATGGATAGAAATATATGGCACCTAAGCCATGAGGGCGGCGTCCTCGAAGATCCGTGGAACGAAGCTCCCGAAGACGTTCTCCTACTCACAAAAACCGCGGAAAACGCTTCGCGCACTTCCGAATACATTGAAATCAATTTTGAAAAAGGCGTACCCGTCGGATTAAACGGAAAAAAGACAAAGCTTTTCGCCTTGATTGAAAAATTAAACAAGCTCGGCAACAAGCATTCCATAGGCGTAGAGGATATCGTCGAAAACCGTTTGGTCGGTATGAAGTCACGCGGAGTATACGAAACCCCCGGCGGCACGATCTTATTTGCCGCGCTCAAAAATCTCGAAAGCATCACCCTCGACAAGGAAACCCAACACTTTAAACAGCATCTCTCTTTAAAGTTTGCAGACCTCGTATACAACGGACAATGGTATACCCCCCTTCGCGAAAGCCTCTCCGCGTTTTTTGACAAAGCCCTTGAAACTACGACGGGTACGGTTCGCCTAAAGCTATACAAAGGAAGATGCTATGCGGCGGGCATCAAAAGCCCGTATTCCCTCCACGACGTGGATATCGCGACGTTCTCTGAGGACGAAGTGTACAACCAAAAGGATGCCGAGGGCTTCATCAACCTCTTCGGCTTGCCGCTAAAGGTGAGAGCCTTAAAACTCGGAAAGAAGAAATAATCGTCTGATATTCTACAAAAACAACGGCTACTATTCTACAAAATAAGGAAAACGAGAATACTTCGCGCCGCGAAGTATTCTGTAAAACGTGATAAAATGAGTTACCGCACGGGACATTTTGAAAAAGGGATCGACACGCTTGCGGAGGAATTTAATTCCTCGCTTTCGGTCGACAAGCGGCTCTACCGCGAGGATATAGAGGCGAGCATTGCGCACGCGAAAATGCTCGGCAAATGCGGGATTATCCCCGAAGCCGACGCGGAACGGATCGCCGCAAGTCTAAATTCAATCAAATCCGATATCGAAAACGGGATTCTTGCCGTGGAAAACGCGGAGGATATTCACATGTTTGTCGAGGTCGAATTGACCCGCCGAATAGGCGATGCGGCGAAACGGTTGCACACGGCGCGAAGCCGAAACGATCACGTCGCGACGGACTTTAAGCTGTATGTCAGAAATTCTTGCGAGAGCGTTTCCGACCTACTCTACGCTTTAATCGACGCGCTCACCGACCTTGCCGAAGAAAATTTCGACACCTATATGCCCGGATTTACCCACCTCCAAAAGGCGCAGCCTATCACGGCGGCGCACTATCTCATGGCGTACGCGGAGATGTTTTACCGCGATTTGACACGCTTTCGCGATTGTAAAAAACGCTTGAATGTCCTCCCTCTCGGTAGCGGCGCGCTCGCGGGGACGACATATCCGATAGACCGCAAATACGTTGCGGAGCTGCTTGGCTTTGACCGCGTTTCAAACAATTCCTTAGACGGGGTTTCGGATAGGGATTTCGTTTCGGAGTATCTCTATTCCGCGTCGAATACCATGCTTCACCTTTCGCGTTTTTCGGAGGAAATCATTTTGTTTTCCTCCTCCGATTACGGCTATCTATCCGTGGACGAGGCATACTCGACGGGTTCGAGTATCATGCCGCAAAAGCGCAATCCCGACATTGCGGAGCTTGTCCGCGGAAAGACGGGACGTGTATTCGGCGGTTTGACCGCTATCCTTACCCTCATAAAAGGTCTGCCACTCGCCTACAACAAGGATATGCAAGAGGACAAGGAGATATTTTTTGACGCGGAGGACACGCTTTTTTCCGTCTTAAAGGTCTTTACGGGCATGATTACGACGGTCACATTTCACAAAGCGCGCCTCATAGAGGCTTGCGGAAGCGGCTATCTAAACGCGACCGACGCGGCGGACTATCTCGTCGCAAACCGCGCTATCCCCTTCCGTACCGCATACGAAATCGTCGGCGCGCTCGTCGCATATGCGTCAAGTAAAAAAATACCGCTTGACCGCTTAACTCTCGACGAATTCAACGCTTATCACGGCAAAAGCGAAGCCAAAAAGATCGAATTTGAAAGCTTAAAGAGCGGCGGTCTGTTTGATAAGGATATCTATTCAAAAATCGATATCAAAAATATCGTCAACGCACGCCTAACCGACGGAGGTCCGTCAAAGGCGGCTGTAAAAAAGTCAATAAAGGATTTAAAAAAACGCTTGTTAAATTGTTAAAAGGAGAATAACCGTATCATGTTGGATCTTAAATTTGTAACCGAAAATATCGAACTTGTCCGCGACGCGCTCTCAAAGCGAAGCGGAAAATATCCGATCGAGGAGATTGCCGCCCTCAACGAGGAACGCAAAAGCCTCATCAGAGAAACCGAAGCCCTAAAGGCAAAAAAGAATGCCGCATCCGACGAGATAGCGCAGCTCAAACGGCAAAAAATCGACGCCGCCGCGCTCATCGAGGAGATGAAAAAAATCGGCGATTCTATCAAGGAGTTGGATGCGTCGCTCACAACCGTCCAAAGCAAACTTGAAGAATTGATGTACGCTATTCCGAACCTCCCCGCTCCGTGCGTTCCTTTCGGGCGCGACGACAAGGACAACAAGGAAGTCCGCAAGCATCTGACTCCTACAAAATTTGATTTTACACCGAAGGCGCATTGGGAAATCGGCGAAGCTCTCGATATCCTCGATTGGCCGCGTGCCGCAAAAATTTCCGGCGCGAGATTCACGGTCTACAAGAGTTTGGGCGCAAAGCTCGAACGCGCTATCTACAACTTTATGCTCGACACCCATGCCGAAAACGGCTATACCGAAATTTTCCCGCCGTACATGGTCAACCGCGACAGCATGTACGGGACGGGTCAGCTCCCGAAGTTTGAAGAGGATATGTTTCATATCGAGGGAACGAACTACTACCTAATACCGACCGCCGAAGTGCCCGTCACCAACCTGCACCGAAACGAGATTTTAAATCAAAGCAATCTGCCTATCAAGTATTGCTCGTACACCGCTTGCTTTAGAGCCGAAGCGGGCAGTGCGGGACGCGACACCCGCGGACTCATTCGTCAGCATCAGTTTAATAAGGTCGAGTTGGTAAAATTTGCACACCCCGATAAGAGCTTTGACGAACTCGAAGCCTTGACAAACGACGCCGAACGGATACTGAAGCTTCTTGAAATCCCATATCGCGTCGTCCTCCTCTGCTCCGGTGACACGGGCTTTTCGTCTTGCATGACCTACGACATAGAGGTTTGGATGCCAAGCTATGAGCGGTATGTAGAAATCAGCTCGTGCAGTAACTTCGTCGACTTTCAAGCGCGCCGCGCCAATATCAAGTACCGCACGGAAAACGGAAAAACCGCATACGTCCACACCCTCAACGGCAGCGGACTTGCGGTCGGCAGAACTACCGCCGCAATCCTCGAAAATTACCAAAACGCGGACGGCAGTGTCACCGTACCGAAGGTGTTGAGGAAGTATATCGGAGTGGATATAATAAAGTAGTTCTTTTTGATAAGAATAATGCAGAGACAAAATTGGTGAACAAATTTTTTCTCTGCACTCTTTTTAAAAACTTTAACGCCTTTATTTATTTAATGCATTTCGTATTCTATAAGAACCTCACTTATTACTTATTACTTATTACTTAAAAAGACGGCGAAGTATTCTATAAAACCTTGTTTTGTAGAATACTTCGCCGTCTTTTTTATCGTTATTTTATAAATTATGCGTCCTTCGCTTCTCTCGCGGCTTTTTTGGCAAGTCTTTTGATTTTCTTTTCTATTTTTTCTAATCTGCCTTGATAATCGGCTTTGGTCTTGTCCGTAAGTCCGAGGTCGATTGCGCGTTCGCAAAACGCTTGCGCGTGGGTCAACTCGCCTTTTGCCTCTAAAATGATGACCAATCTCTTGTACGAATTGAGATTCTTTGGATAGTCGGGAATGTATTCGAGATTAAACGCGACGTCCTCACGACACTTCTCCTCGCATTTCCAAAAATTGTCGCCCTCGTCGCGGCGCGCAAAGTAGATGCGTATCAACTTGTCGTTTAAGCGCGAAATGATTTTTGGATTTTCGATGAAACGATAGAAGAGATAGGTGTAGAGATCTTCTAAAAGCTCGATCGAAATGATTTTGCGATATCTCGTTATGTAGGTGAATACCAATTGAAAGAAAATCGTGTTGTCGCCGTCGATAATGTATGCCGGACAACGCGAAACGAGAACTTGATTTCTGTCTATAAAGAGGTCTTTAAATTCGGCTTTTAATCCTTGAGGCAAATCATAATAATAATCGTCGCGAACAATCTCCTTGCTTTCGCCGATATAGACCCACCCTTCGCGGTACTCGTAGCCCGCGGGAATTTCAAGCTCGTCAAAAGACTCGTCCTCGTCTTCCTCTGTCGGAAGTATGACGGTATCCTTTAATCGGACTATCTGTACGATATCCTTTAGTAGCGCGGCGGGATAGCTCTCACCCTCCGCCCACTCGTCGTCTAAAAAATCTTTTTTCCAAAAGCTGACAGACATACCTATACCTCCGTTTAACACTTCCGTATCATTATACCACAAAGCTCAAGCGTTGTCAATACCCTATTTTCAAAATAAAAACGACTTTTTATGTTTAGCGGTTGTTACGGTTTAACGTTTGAGATTCTTCATAAGCTCAGAATGACACAGTTTTTTCAGAATGAGTGTGCTTGCGTTTTATTCCTTGCACTCGTCGCAACCGCAACCGCAATCATGCTCTTTGTGAGCGTGACAGTCCTCGCAATCGCATTCCTCATCGTAATCGGCAAGCTCCTTTTGGAACTCCTCGAAAATCTCGTTTAAAAGAGTTTCGTCGGTGATCGGCAAGAGGGTTTCCTCTCCTTCCGTATCGTCGGCGACTTCCATGATGATCACTTCGCCCTCGCCGATATCGTCGTTAGGCTCGACGGGGGTCAAAAATACATAGAGCTTTTCTTTGTAGTTAATCGCCGCAACTTGCTCGAAGTCAACTTCTTTTTTTAGATCCTCGTCGTAAAGGGTGACGATGTCTATTCCGTCTAAATCGTCGGCGGTTTCAATGTCCAAATCTTTTTTTTCGTCTTTTTTCATTTTTTTTACTCCATTTTATATTATTTATTTTGTTTATCTGTTTTTTATTATCTGTCTTTTTTAAATTTTTATGTGATCGGCATACGCCGCATCACCTTTTTAGCTTGTCGAGATAGGTCTGTAATATCAGCGCGGCTGCGACCTTATCGATCACCTCTTTGCGCTTGTCACGCCGCATATCCGCGGAAATCAAGGCGCGCTCCGCTTGTACCGTCGTGAGCCGTTCGTCCAAAAAACCGACTCTAACCGACGAAATAGAGTTTTTTAACATTTCGCCGTATTCCCTCGCAAGATGTGCGCGTTCGCCCTCAGTCCCGTCCATGTTGACGGGCAGTCCGAGAACGATCTCGTCCGCGCTCTCCTCCGTAACGATTTTCTGAAAAAACGCCGCGTCTTTTTCGGGGGTTTGCCGCTTGTAGGTCTCACGCGGACTCGCGATCAAGCCCGTCGGATCACTCACCGCTACGCCGATTCGGACGTCGCCGAGGTCTAAACCGATTTTTCTCGCCATAAATCCTTCTTTGTGATTCTATTTAAAAAACAACTTGCTTTAGTATACTACATTTTGTTATTTTTTGCAAGCCCTTAGCACTATTTATTTTGAAATAAATGTCGCGGCGGATTGAAAATTCAACTGCCCCGCCTAAGGGGTAAAAAAAGATAGCGCACTTTGATGTTCTTCTAACATAATGTTACTGTTATTTATTATAGCAGATATTTTCTCTTTCCACAAGTCGAGAGGGGTATGATACCCGAATCTTTTTCGAGGAAGAGTATTTATACAGTTAGAGATTTTGCTCATATCTTTGTCGGTGAGTTTTTCAAAGCTCGAGCCTTTGGGGATATATCGGCGAACCATGCCGTTCCAGTTTTCGTTTGTTCCGCGTTCCCAACTGCTGTACGGATGAGCGTAGTATACTTGCGTTTTTATTTCGTTCTCCATTATGTCGGAACGGGCGAATTCGCTCCCGTTATCAAAAGTTATACTTTTAAATATTTCGGCAAAAACTTCTCCCATTTCTTCCTTTAGATACTTCAGCACCTCTACGATTCTACCGTCTTGTTTATCTCCGACGTTAAATAGCAAGCCGATTCCGGTTAGGCGTTCCACTAAGGTGATCAAGTGTCCTTTTTGTTCTTTCCCGACGATCCCGTCGCCTTCCCAATGTCCGAATTCTTCGCGTGTTTCAACCTCTTTCGGTCGTTCGTCTATGCTCCGTCCCAAAACTCTTCTGCGTTTCGGTTGCTCTTTTCGCGCTTTTCTTCTGACTTTTAGCAATAAATCCATGTTTTTTAGCTTCGTTAGTCCTCGGTCTACCCAATTGTAGAAAGTCTTTGTCGTGACAAATTCAGTGAAAAGTTCCTTTTCTTTTGCAAATCCTATTGCCGAATCTATAGACCATTTCTCTTCGGAAAGCACCTTTTCTTCAACGAATTTTATCAACTCGGCACATTCTTCAATCCGCGTCTTTCTCCCGCCGCGCAGACGATTTTCCTCGTATAC
>JAITOQ010000035.1 GCA_031289865.1 Clostridiales bacterium | reverse complement strand
GATTAAGAAACAGTTTGTTTTGCCGCTTCCTGTACCCGTCGAAACTACAATATTTTTACCCGCAACAATTTTTTCTATCGCTTTTTCTTGGTGCAAATATAACGGACGCGAAATAGGCAACTTAGCCTCATAACGCTTACCGCTCTCTAAATTTCTAAACAGCGGTGATAACATTCCGCCTACAATCATCTCTTCAATGGATTTACCCGTGACAAATGTATCTTTAATTTCAACAAAGGGTCCGTTTGAAACGGTATTATCAAGCTCGTTTCCTAAGCGTTTTTGCAATTCTTGGTTGCGGAAATGAAAGGTAGTCGAAATGTACCCCATATATTCTTTTTTTATTTCATCTGCCGCTTTTGCAGGATTAAACATCTTTCACCTCTAAAAAATTATAATTGGTTATTGAAAATAGAGTTGGAGCGTTGGGTTCTCTAATGCATTTTGAACTTGCATCAAAAGTGAGTTTTTGAGTATATCCGCCGCTATTGTCTGCAACAAGAATTCTCAACGCTGAGGGCGATATTATCTCAACTTTACACGAGCTAACCCCGCCTACATTTTTTTTGCACTTTGCCTTGTCTATGTAATATATCTTCCCAATATAAGTGTCCGCATCGGATTTCGCCCTTGCAAGTTTTGAAATTCGATATCCGGCTTTGCTTGTTTTCCAAAAATCACTTATAACACCGATTCCACAAATCGGCGATATGTTTAAGACGATGTCTGAAAGTTTTAGTTTGTCTTTATCGCCAAATACAAATTCGCCCTGCCAAAAAACTTTCTCTTGTTTTGTGAACAGCCCACCGTCTTTTGACAAAACTCTTACCCAATATATCCCTTCATCTATGTCAGAAATCATGCCTCCAACCAAAGAGTTCGACTCGACGGTAATCGGTTCTTTCCCGACACATCTGAATTCAATAGTAAATTTTCTCCCATCCGCCCCAATAAAATCGTTGTCACCTAAAAACATTACTCTGTTTTCGTAAATGCCTATCGGCGAGTATTCAAAGTATTCCTCGGTTGCAACGATAAATAATTCAACCGGTCTTGCGCCTTTATTCGATTTCAACAAAAACATTATTTTTTGCTTGTGTTCGTGCGAAAAAATGTATTTTCCTATTTCGAATTTGCCGTTTACCTTATTTCGCTCCACGATTTCCGACTGTCCGTTCGTTAGTTGACCGTCTATCACGGACAATAGTGTTGCGTTTCCCATATCAACAGCGGAGTCAATTTCCAAAAGCGAGCCGTTGTGAAAATGTTTTTTGTACCACAACTTCTTATTGAATGGCTCATTGCACCATGATTTATCGTCAACCCGCCATCGAGTATACGGAACTTTTATTATGAGATCGCCATCGTTAAGCGGATAAACGACTTCGGTTTGCGTGTTGTCCCAACTAAAAACCCTACTCTCGCCGTTAACGGAAATCGTTAGTTTCTTTTCGCCGTTTTCGTAAAAAGCCGCCTTTGAAAGTGCAATGCTCAATGTCGGGAACACCACAATATTCTTGCACATCAACGGCTTTCCCTTTAAATGCGAATAGACCGAAACTTCAGACGGTTCTGATTTCGATATGTAATCCGTTATGTCAAAAAACAGATAGCCATCTTCTTGTCGGCTTGTAATGTTTGAAAGTAAAATTCGCTTGGTATCAACGGTCAAAACCAAACCGTTTACGGCAATTTCATCGGTGAGCAATAAACTAACTTGCTCGCTAAACACTGCGCAACCGATGTCCCCAAGGCGCCATTCACAGTCGAACAATTCTCCAATCAAACAAACGGCATCCTTATTGCTCTCCATACCCGTTTTGTCCACGAAGAAAACTCGTTGCACTACGCCCGACAACGTTTCGCTATCCTTGGGATAAATGTTATATAAATTACTTGCATGTGTGGATATATCAGCAGGCGTTTTGAGCGCATCAATATCTCTCGCGTACACGAAGTAATTGTTTGTCTTGTTTATTTGGCTTAAAACCTCATTTTCACCATCGAAAAGAATAAATTCTTTGTCAATCTTTTTATCAAAAATAATTATGCCGTTTTCGGTTATCTCAACTCTAATCTTTACTACCTCATTGCCTTGAAACAATGTATTTAGATCGATTTCCTTTTGCTTCGTCGTAATTGTCAACTCGCCTATCTTTGTAAATAACTGCTCGGACACACGCATTTCGTAATTATCGCCAGCATACACTGTAAGCAAAACCGTACTCGCTGCACAGATATTTAGCCGTATAGGCGGAATCACCAAATTAACCTCGTCATCATCGCGTATAAATTTAGCCGTAATACTTTGTTTAGAAACAGCGAGCATACTACTGCGTCCGGTCTTACGGTCAATTACAATTTCCGCCAACTTGCTTTGCCACCAATCACATATTAGGCTTTCAAAATAACTTTTCGGCTTGAATGATTGCTCATGAAATAACTTGTTTATGGTTTCAAGCGTTTTATCGAGCAAGGCAACAAACTCATTTTGCGTTGCGTCATTCATCGCAAGAGTGCGCAAGCCGATTTTGACGTTGTATGTATTAGAGCCGATAGAAACTGTCTTGTCGTTTCCTACCGAGCTCTGCAAAATCTCACAAAAACGTATTGTTGCAAGCTCACAAACACCTTTGTCATCCTCGGTATAATTGAAATCTAAATCCTTGCGGTATATGTTGTAGCTTAAGTCCAGAAAAGCGTAAATACTACTTATCGGGGCGAATGCGTGCATCATAAGGGTCGCCCAGTATTTTTTTGCCGTATTCGCTATTAGTATATTATTTGTCCATCCAAGCTCAATAATCAAATCAGCATATTCTTTGTATAGCTTTGGGTTGTATTCGTCTATGCCGATTGTCTTGAAAACAAACGCCCAAAAGCCGCTCTCATCGCTCTCGTCATCATCGATCTTTTTCCACCGCTTTGCTATTTCGACAAGCGCAACAAAATGTATAACATAATCTCCGTAAAGACGTGAGTTTTGCCCACTCACATAAGTCAACGAAAAGCCTCGGATATATTCGAGTAGGTTTTCATATTCCTCATCAGAAAAAGATGCATTCCCGACAAGTCTGTTGTCAAGAATAGCGTTTTTAACTTTTTTCATAAGTTCTGCGGTCATACCGATTTTCCCCCTTCGTAACTAAGTCGAATATCAAAAGTAAAGTGCGCCGTTAATTCTTTCTGTACATTGTGAATTACATTCCTCAAGATCGATCTTTCGACCACTTGTCAGCAATACGAGATTGCTTCTCTTGGGTTCTAACGTTTGTACCATAGTTGTTTCCTCCTCCATAAAGAAAAATTTTGGCGGCTTTATAGGGTCTCCATAAAGCCAAAAAGCCACCTTTGGGTGGCTTTAGAAGTCCTAACGGCGTTTTTTTTCTATCTCGTCGGCCATATTCCCGTTTTGAAACATACCGCCCTCTGATTTATTTATATATACCATATTTTTCCAGTTTTGTCAATACCTTTTTAAAAAAAATTTAAAAATTTTATGCTCTTCTATTTTTATATTCAGAGTTTACTTTTTTTGCCCCAAAGCGTACGATACTCACTTAAAAATGTCGGTGTTTTTCGGTTGTACGGCTGTACATTTTAGATTCTTCGCATTCGCTCAGAATGACACCGACTTTGGGCTGTTTTTTTTGTATTGCTATTATACAACTACCGTTTGAGATTCTTCGCAAGCTCAAAATGACACCTACTTTTATTTTCTATTTGTAATATAATCAACGGTGGCGTCGGCGGTTTTTTCCGCGCCGATTGAGCTGTCGATGGAGAGGTCGTTTCGTCGAATGAAAGGTCAGACCAAGCAAACGTTTTCGCCTCCGCTTTCGAAACGGCAACGTATTCATCCGGCTCACGCAAATGCCTTAGGGGTCATGTACTTTGAATTCAAAACAACGGTAACAGTATCCTTTAATCTCTACACCGTAAACATTATGCATTTGTTCAATTAATACTGTGGCTTTAATTTATATTTCTTAAGTATCGGCGGCATCTTTTCGCTCTCGACTTCGATGAACCAAAAATAGTCGACTGGAGATTCTATTGAACGAAACCCGACTTCAAAATGCTCCCTATTATTAAAATCGCTCCACTTGCCTCTATCGATTACAACAATACGCGCCTCTTCATTAAGTCTTTTAAGTGTTTCATCAAAATACCAATTGATATGTTGTCTTGAAAAAGATTCGGAACAATCGAGTTTATTTGCCTGCCATTCATAACTGATTTCCTTGCAGTCACGAAGCATTTCGGCTTTTTCGCACAAACTAAGTTCGTTCGTGTCGTAAAACATGTTTTTATGATTCATATAGATTATTCCCCACAATTTGGGCAAATTGGAAAAACTCCTCCTGCCGTAGTTGAATGCCGTACAATATCCTTATACTGATACTGATATAGACTGTCGGGCACATAAAAGTCATCATTTGTTACTTCTTGCATCTCCGATAATCTTGCAAAATTAACCTCTGTCTATAAAAGTTAGTCCTATATTTGGTTCTAATTTTTCTGGATAATCTGCCATTTTGCCGACGAGATGTATAATTTGTCTTCCTTTATGCTCAAACTCAAACATCAAACTCAAACATCAAATTCACACTTTGCCCCAAACGCTCCGACTAATAATTCTTCGATTCCGCTCATGCCTTATCGCTCAGTATAATGTTATTATGTCCTGATACAGCGCGGTCTTTTTGTCACCGATCTTAGCGTCTATGTGGTAATGCCCGAAATACCAATGCTTGTATTTGACCGTCTCCTCAAAATTAGAAAGCACGCGATTTGTCGCAAACGGCTCGAAACCGTAACTCACAAACGGCGGCATATATAAGGCTTTTTCGTCTATCGAATGCGTCACGATATAGTCAACCTTATAACCGACTTTCTCTAAGTTTTGATGCGCTTCCTCACCGTCCTTATATGACGGCACCTCGTCCGCCCACCAGCTTACGCCCTCCGTCCGCATATATTTATCGATGCTTTCCGCACCGCCGAACGTAAAAAACGAATTGCCGTCAATCTCATACACTTGTCCGCGCATAAGATGAATAACGCCGTCCGTAATTTTATGCACCTTGCCGCCGTTCCAATTTTCCACCTTGTAAGCGTTCAATAAATCAAAGTTTTCGTGATTGCCGTCTACAAACAGCACGGTAAACGGTAAATCCGCATACGGCTTTATGTCGCGCTCAAGCGTTTTTGCGCTCCACACGCCGCCGAAATCACCCGCTATAATCATATAATCGGCTTTTGTCAATTCGGTATGCCCCGCCGCAAACCTTTTCAGCTTACCGAAATCATGCTGACCGTGCGTATCGCCGGTTATGTAAATCATGTTCTCTCCTCTTGCAAATAAATATTCCGCAACAAATCCAAGATTTCCGACTTATCGCCGCGAACGCCTATGTCCTTTAACTGAATAGGTTTTTCCTCCATTGCCTCTATAAATAACCTCATATCTCCGATAAGCAGTTCAGTCAAACCTATTATCTCTCCGCCAGTCAAAAGCTGCGCAAGCCTGAATACATCGTTTTGATGCTTGGATATATCGGCGGAATTAACGTGCTGTCCGTTGCTTTTCTTGAATGTCAAGTCAAGCCATGCTTTTGCCTTAAACGGAATGAGGTGCGTGGCTTTCAATAACGATATGCCGTCCACCTCCGTTTTACCCGTTGTCAAAAAGTCATAATATTCATCGTTCAAGAGAATTGCCGACAGACTGGATATGTCGTCCGAGATATATAGCGGAATAATCGTGCCGTTAAAATCGCCCGTAAAGCTGTCTTGCTTTCTCGAAAATAACTCTATCATGTACGGATACGCCGTGTCGATCGGATTCTTAAAACGAAAAAATTGCGGCGCACCGTCACTTCGCTCGAACACTTTATAACCGCCGCTTTTTACAAAAGACCAAAACGCCCTTGCAAAACCCTCTGTAAGGCTTTCCACGATAACGACCATGTCTATATCCTTTGTAACGCGCATAAGCGACAACCCTTGCTCCTCCAATAGAAGCGAGGTCGCCGTGCCGCCGATAATAACGTATTCGTTTGCATACGCTTTGAATTGCTCCGCAAATTTATCAAGTCC
>JAITOQ010000007.1 GCA_031289865.1 Clostridiales bacterium | reverse complement strand
GTCGATATGCAATTCCGCAAGAATATCTCCCGCCGCGTTCTCCGCTTCGGTGACGACTATCTCTTTTGCAAAACGCTTGACTTCCTCAATCAAATCGTCGAGATTGATCCCGAAATCGTCTAATAGACCCATGATGGTAGCGTTTTGGAGATCCAATACCACTCTGCCGTCCTTAAGCCCTACGATATCCGTCAACAAGCCGAGTATGTAGCTAAAGTCCAATGTGACGTTCGGCTCGATAGCGAAGTTAAACTTCTTAGGATCTTTTTCTCCTACGAGAGCTTCATCGCCGTCCGCCATCGCTTTAAAATAGTCGTTCATGTCGCCGTTTATCGAAAAATCGTATACGGCGTTCGGCGACGCGGCAACCGACGCGGCACCGCCCGTCAAATTGTCCGCGATAAAACCGATATCTCCGACCAAGCCGTCCATAATCTTTTGGAGATCGACTCCCGATATTTTTACATAGCTCAACCCCATAGCCGACGGATCGAAATAAGTGACGCCCGTAGTAGTAGAGCCGATAGCAAGCTTGCTCAAATCGACATAGATGAATCCGTCCTTGTAATAGCCGCCGAATACGATTTCGCCGCTATCCTTTTTGTGTACTTCAAAGACGATTTGATTTCTGTCGAGATTTTTAGGGTCTAACCGTATATCAAAGTCGATCGTGACCGCGCCGATATCGGGGAGGTTCCCCTCGCCGCCTAATCTGATAGAGAAAATGTCAAACGTGCTGATAAAGGCGGGCATCTTTATAGAGATAACGCGCTTTGACACGTCAAATTGATTGATGATAAAACCAAACTTCGTTTGGCTCTCGTTTTCCGTATCTCTTTTTGCCGTATAGGTGCCGTCCACCTTAAAATCGGAGAGCGCACCGTTGGTAAAGGTCATGGAGAGAGTCGAACCCTTAAAAGGCTTGCTGTTCTCCAAATCGAGGTATTCGCCCAAAATATCGACGTAACCTTTAATATACAACGGAGTAACTCCGTCCTCTGCAAATTCGGTATCGGAATCGTATCCGAGAAGCGGCGTACCCGTCGCATCCTCTATGAGCGAGCTCAAGTCGACCCCCGGTATCATACCGTTGACCATACCCACGACGCCCAATACTACGGAAACGACCGTGTCGATATCCATAGATGCGACGACCTTGACTACCGTGTCGCCGTTTTGTCCGCGAACCGGAGCTTCCGTGACGACTCTCGCCGACGGGAAGAGGAAGCCGCCTAAAATAGCGGTGATATCCATACCGATATCGATGCCGCCCAAAAGCGCCTTGACGTCCATGTCAAAGAACGCGCTGAACGCACCGCCGACAAGCTTAATAATATCGATCTTGTTTAAGGTCAAATTAAAGCTGCCGCTCGATACATAAATAGAATCGCCTCTTATGTATACGCCCGCGATAAGGGAAACCTTGTTTTTGTCGCGCAGCTCCAAAAGCAGCTCGCTGACCAAAGGCTCCTTGACGGTTCCGTCCGCATTCGTAACCCTTTCGGTCAAATCAAAAAACGCTTGAACCTTTAGTATGAGATTTGTGTCGCCGAGGTAAACCTCAAACTCCCCGTCCATACTAAAGACGTTTTGACCCGAACCGCCGTCTTGAATACCGGCAATCGCGTCAAGAATTTGGTCGAGGGTTTGATTCCCCTCCCATGTTTCGGTCTTGACCGTGTTTGGAATAATTTTTTTGCAAGCCGAAAATATCGATACCGACAAAACCAGCACAACAATAAGTACCCAAATCTTTTTGATATAACTCTTAGACGACATTTTTGTGTCCTCCTCTTTTTAAGGAAAATCATAGGGATAGTCCTACATATAGGTATTTTACAACATATTCGGACGATAGTCAATACCCATTTCAAAAATAATTTAAATTTTTTTCACTTTTTTTTGGAAAAACGCCGTTTTTGCCTCAAAACGGTTGTCCGAAGTCGGCGACAATGATATAATTTAGCTAAACCGATCGAAAATTCGGAGCGGAAGTTAGAAAATTGAGAGTTGAGAGTTGAGAGTTGAGAGTTGAAAGTTGAAAGTTAAAGTGTCGCTTTGCTCTATAAAAGGCAGGTGTCATTCTGAGTGAAGCGAAGAATCTCAAACGATTTCCGCGAATTGAATCTCTAAATATCCTCCATTCTGCATTCTGCATTTTGCATTCTGCATTTTGCATTTTGCATTTTGCATTAAAAGGGACTTAATGAACGGCATTCTCATCACCAACGCATACTTGCGTTCCCCAAAATTTGACACGATCCGTGACATGCTCGCGGCGGCTTTCGCTCGGCGGGGCGTCCCCCTCTCCCTTTTTACGAACGAGGAACTCTCCGTCGTCACTCCCGACGCGCTCCGCTCCCCGACAAATTCGCCCGACACACTCCGCCCGACCGATGAAATTCCCCTCCGGGGAGGGGTGACGCGGAGCGGCGGACCGGTTAAACGTCCGTCGGTTCTACCCGACGCCGATTTTGTCCTCTTTTGGGATAAGGATATTCTCCTTGCGCGTCATCTCGAAAACCTCGGCTACCCCGTGTACAACTCCTCACGCGCTATCGAAGTCTGCGACAACAAAGCCTTGACCGCAATCACCCTCGAAAACGCGGATATTCCCCTCCCAAAAACCCTCCTCGCTCCCTTTTCGTACGCCGGTATCGGCTACGGCGATGGCGGCGGCGATACGTTTTTAAAAAAAGCCGCCGACCTTTTAAGCTTTCCGATGATCGTCAAAGAAAATTTCGGCTCGTTCGGACAGCAAGTCTACTTAGTCAACGACTTTTCGGAGCTGAAAGCCCGCGCCGCGACGCTTCCCGTCGGCGGTTACCTCCTCCAACAATTTATCTCCTCAAGCTACGGACGCGACGTGCGAATCCAAATAGTCGGCGGCAAGGTCGCCGCATCCGTCCTCCGCAAAGCAAAGGGCGGCTCATTCCTCGCCAACGCCACACAAGGCGGCGAGATGCTTCCTTTTAATCCTCCTACAGAATTCTGTAATGTAGCGTTAAAAGCGTGTCAAGCGGTGGGAACCGCATTCGGCGGCGTCGACCTTTTGTTCGGCAAAAACGACGAACCGATTCTCTGCGAAATCAATTCCAACGCGCACTTCAAGCGGCTGTACGAGGTAACGGGAGTAAATACTGCGGAAAAAATTGCGGAATACATTATTGAAGTTGAAAATTGAAAGTTGAAAGTTGAAAATTAAGGGTCGCTATTGAAGTTGAAAATTGAAAGTTGAAAGTTGAAAATTAAGGGGCACTATTGAAGTTGAAAATTGAAAGTTGAAAGTTGAAAATTAAGGGTCGCTTCGCTCCGAAACCTTGACTGCCTAATCAATAAAAAGAGTAGTTATTTTTGTAGGGGACGATGCCCTCATCGTCCCGTATCCGAATAAAAAAGCCGTTGTCATTCTGAGCTTGCGAAGAATCTCAAACGATTTCTCCGAACCTACAACTCTCATTATCCATAATATACAACTTACAACTTTCAACTTTCAACTTTAAAAGCCAATGTTATTACCTATTACTTAAAAAAATTATGATATACATCATATACGACCGCGAAAGATACGCTAAAAACCGCGTTTTTGCGGATATGCTTACAGAATACTGTAAAAAGTACGGCGAAACCGCCGAAACCGTCTTAGTCGAGGAGTTTCCGTACGACCGTCACTTGCCGCACCTTGCAATCATGCGGGCGGTAGCTCCCGACTTAGGCGCGTATCTCACGTCGCACGGCGTACGCGTGGCAAACCCGACCGCCGCGGCAAACCTCTTTAACGACAAATACTCAACCTACCGCTATCTCGAATCCCACAATATCCCCCTCCTCCCGTACCGACTGATCCAATCCGACGAAAACAAACCCTCATTACGGGACGATGAAGGCATCGTCCCCTACAATAACAAACAGCTCACCCACGCCGACGGCTCGAACGAACGCCTCTCCCGTAGGGGACGATGCCCTCATCGTCCCGCCCAAAATACGGAATCAACCCTCAACTACGGCTCGAATGAATTCCCTCAAGTCTTTAAATCGTGCGACGGACACGGCGGGAGCGAGGTCTTTTGGGTGACGGACGAAGCGGATATACGCGCCGCATTCCAAAAAACCCAAAAAACCACCGCTATCCTACAAGCTCCCGCGTCCGACACGGGCAAGGACGTCAGGACGTATGTTATCGGCAAAAAAATCATTTGCAGCGTTATGCGGTCGTCAACCTCGGATTTTAGGAGCAATTACTCGCTCGGAGGGCGCGCAGCGGCGTATTGCCTCTCGGACGAAGAGCGCAAAAAAGTCGAGGAAATCATCTCCCTCTTTGACTTTGACTTCGTCGGCATCGACTTTATCTACGACCGCGGCAAGCCCGTCGTGAGCGAAATCGAGGACGTCGTCGGTTGCCGCACCGTGTACCGGACCGCGGGAATCGACCTTGCGGAGACGTATATCAAATACCTTATCGGGAGTTGAAAATTGAAAATTGAAAGTTGAAAGTTGAAAATTACGGATAAAAAAGAAAAGTAGGTACACCCTTTAAAAATGACAAGACTATTTGAAAAGAGCGCGAGAAAAAATTTTATAGAAAATTTTGTCTCGCACCTCTATTTACAAAAAAAGAAAAAAGGAGCCCCATGTTAGATTCACACACGCACTCCGCTTATTCCGCGGACTCAAAAATGCCGCTTGACGAGCTTATCACGACCGCAATCGGTCTGAATCTCGACTATCTCGCCGTCACCGACCACATGGATCGGGACTTTCTCTTTTGCACAAACTGCAAGCCCGTCGCGCAAATCGACCTCCCCGCCTACGCAAAAGCCGTGACGGAGGCAAAGGCGCGCTACGGTGACCGTCTGAATCTCGCGTTCGGTATCGAGTGCGGCTATTCGGAAGCGTCGGCTGAAATGTGCAAAAAAGAGCTTAGCGGGTATGATTTTGACCTGATTATAAATTCTATACACACGGTCAAAAACGAGGACATTTACACGCCGTCGTACTATGCAAAAAAGACAAAGGACGAAATCTTCGTCCCGTATCTCAACGCCGTGGACGAAAGCCTCGACGCCGAAATCCCGTACGACATAGTCGCCCACCTCGGTTATATTGCGCGGAAAGCCCCGTTTGAATTCCGTTACGCGGACTACGACGGACTCTTTGACCGAATCTTATCGCGGATTATCCAAAAAGGCAAGTGCCTCGAAATCAATTCCCATGTCAAATTCGCCAAAACCGATTTTTTTCCCGGCATAGATATCCTCAAACGCTACCGCGAACTCGGCGGCGAGCTCCTGACCTTTTCATCCGACGCCCACCAACCCTACCGCGTCGCCGAAAAATATAACCTCATCCGCGACGCCGCAAAATCCCTCGGCTTCCGCTACTTTGCGGGCTATAAGGGACATAAAGCGACAATGTATACGCTTTTAAGTTGAGAATTGAAAGTTTAATCCCTCAAGCACCCTATCGGTACGACGTATACGCCGTCGGGGCGGTAGGTCCCTCGACCACAACGCACCCGACCTCGTTCAGCGAGTTTTGTATCGTGCTATCGATTAAACGCGGTAAATAATTACCCATATAAATTCCTCCGTTTCCTATATATTATACTAAAAAAACGGATCTGTCGAGCGCAATGTCGAGTTTGAGAGAATTCCATTGCAGAGTTTGTGAGCGTTTCATTGCAGAGTTTGTTGGCATTCCATTGCAGAGTTTGAGACGATTCCATTGCAGAGTTTGTGATTGATACGATGCAGAGTTTGTCAAATTATCCCCGTTTGGTTTGAAAAATGTCTGCGCACGGTTTTACCCGTATCCGTATCGCGGGGGAATTTTTATTTTTTTTCGTCTTTGTCTTGCAATTCTCTCTTTTGTATGATATGATTATAATGCTATAATAAAAACAATATAATGGGGATTTCGTTTATTTCGGAATTTCCACGGAGGTGCTACTGTGGCGGAAGAAAAGACAAGCGGTACTGCAAAGACGGCAACCGCTCAAACCAAACAAGAAAAATCAAGCGCGGCGGCGGTTAAAAACGACGGCGAGGCTATCGCGTCGGAAAAGAGCAAAAACGGCGGTTCTATACCGTCGGAAAAGAGCGCGGCGAAAGAAAATCAAGCCGTCGGCGCGGAGCCAAAGGCTAAAGAGTCCTCGTCGAGTGACAAGGCGCGCAAACAAAAAGAAACCGCGGCAATCGACACGGAGCGCAAGTCTGATCGTAAAAAGAAGAAAAAACACCGTCCGCTCCCTAACGGAGTTCTTTGGGCGGCTTCGCCCTCGTCCGCGCCCGTCTTTTTACGGGCGGGCTTTTTTACTCTCATTATGACGGCGGCGGTTTGCGGGATAGCTTATTTGATACTCAAGGATTACGAAAAAGCTATATTTTTATGGACTGCGCTCGGCGGGTTCGGCGCGTCCGTGCTCCTCAATCTCTTTCATTCTATCCATATCCTACGGACGAGGTACTCCGTCGACGACGAATTGATCCGCCGCAAAAACGGCTCGTATATCTATTCCGTCCATATCGAGGACGTCTGCCGCATAAAGGTCAGAAAATTTATACTGACGCCGCGCCACGGCTCTATTCGTTTTTGGAGCAGTTCGGGCAAAGCCTATCTAAAAATCCAATCGATTTCCGAACCCGAAAAGGTACAAGCCCTTTTGGAATCATTAAAGCACGACGTTGAAACGGCGTAACTCTGTAGTTGAAAATTGAAAGTTGAAAGTTGACGATAAAAAAGCAAGTGTCTATTTTATATCGATTGCGATTACGAATTTAACGTTACGTTGCCGCTGCAAAGGAGAATCTTATGAAAAAAACAGCAAAACTCCTCCCGTTAAAAGAGGTAATGTCCTACTCCCTCGGACTGTTCGGCTTCCAACTGATAGTCGGCTATCTAAATTCGTATCAAGCGGAATTTTACAGTACGGTTATGGCGGCGGATCTCGCCATTGTCGGCGCGCTGATTCTCGTCGTACGCGTCATCTCCGCGCTCTTTGACCCCGTCGTCGGAAACCTTGTCAACCGTACCAACGGAAAACGCGGCAAGCTAAAGCCCTTTATCCTCATGTCCCTCGTCCCGCTCGCCCTCCTCACCATACTGATCTTTGTCGAGGTACCTATCACGGGCTTCGGGCTGTATGTGTACATATTCTTTACGTTTTTACTGTTTAGTATGGCTATGACCTTGGGCGACGTCCCCTCAAACGCGCTCGCGTCTATCGCAACGCCCGACCCCACGGAGCGCACCAACCTCGTCTCTATCTCAAACACCTTCCGTGCAATCGGGCTTTCGGCGGCGGCTGCTGTCATACCCGTCGTCTGTATCCTCGTCCCCGGCGGCTCCGCGGTTATCGTCGAAAAGGGCGCGGCGGATAACGCTATCGCCTCGAACGAATACTTAATCTCCGCTATCGTCATCGCGGTCGCGGGCTGTCTCCTCTTTTCGCTCATTTATTTTATCAATAAAGAGCGCGTCCCCTACAAAGCCGAAAAGACCTCGTTTAAGGACATGCTCGTCACCCTAAAGGGCAACAAGCCGTTTTTGCTCGTGGTAATCTCTTGCTTTTTAGGATTCGGACGCCAAATCCAAACGGGTATAGCCGTACAAGCGGCGAATGCCGTCATGGGCAGTCAAAACTACGTCCTCATCATCGGCTTAACGGGCGGGATAGGCGCGGTCGTCAGTATGGCGTTTATGCCCGTCCTTATCAAAAAGCTCGGTGAAAAAAAGGTCTATATCGGCATGTCGGTCTACGGCTTTGTCCTCTCCATGATCACGTTTTTTGTCGGCTACGGCAGCCTGCCCGTTATGCTCGTTCTCCTCTTTTTGACGGGAATGCAGTTCGGCGTCGTCAACCTCCTCCCCGTCATCATGACCGCCGACAGCGTCGACTATAACGAATACAAGACGGGAAAACGCTCGGAGGGTACCTTTTATGCCGTCCTTAGCCTAACCGTCAAGGTCACTCTCGCCCTCGGTACGGCTCTCGGTCTCGTCATCCTCCGCTTCGCCCACTACGAAGGCGCGCTCGGCGGCAACCAACCCGACGGAACCGCCGATATCGTCTACTTTGCCTACGCCGCCGTCCCCGGCATCTTCAGCCTCCTCTCCATAATCCCTATCCTAAAATACGACCTCTTCGGCAAGAAAAAATTAGAAATAGCCGCGGAATTACAAGCACGGAGACAAAGTGACTCTGAAAAAGTTGAGAATTGAAAGTTGAAAGTTGAAAGTTAAGGATTTTTTTAATGCAAAATGCGTCCTCTTGTAGGGGACGATGCCTTCATCGTCCCGTATCCGTATAAAAAAGCAAGTGCCCTCTTGTAGGGGCGACCGCCTCGGTCGCCCGTATCCGTATAAAAAAGCAAATATCCTCTTGTAGGGGACGATGCCTTCATCGTCCCGTATCCGAATCATAGGGCAATATTTTAAAAACGAGAGTGAGTTTGCCAAATCAATATCAGATGCGGTTGTAAATATACTGAAAAAGTTTTTGGAGGCAAGTAGGATGTTTTTAAAAGAAATGTATGTGGCAAAAAGATGTTTTAAGGAATGCAATAGTACAATTAGGGAGGTTGTTTCAGTTGGCTATTCTTGTATGCCTATCAGATATATTTACGCCGCTTTTTTAGATGCTCCTAATGAGCTATGTGCGCCGGAAATTGGGTTTGAAAATTATATTTTAGAAGAAAATGCGGTACGCTCATGGAATGTATGTAAGGATATAAACAAGGTTGTTTTTATTGCAAAAGAAAATTTAAACAAAGATGAGCAAATTTTGTATTGTGAATTATACAAAGGAAATATATTTGACGGTATGAGCAATTTTGAATTTTGCGGCTATGATTTGCTTGAGGTCGGTGCAAGTGCAATTTATGATTGTGACTTCAACATTGATAAAACTAATGATTGGGGGTTGATACCGACAATTACTGAAGCGATTGAGGTTGATATAAAGCTACGTAATGAGTTTCCTTATGAACAACACGCCCATTGTGATATATATGCGGTTTGGAGATATGTAAAATAAAAAGAGAGTATCGGCTCAATCGATACTCTCTTTTTAAATACGTTCTTTAAAATTCATGCGAGCGTACAAGATTCTATTTATAATTAAAAGTTTTTTGTCGTCGTATACCGTGTAAAATACGGTGTAATTATCGACGAAAATTCTTTTAAATTGCTTTTCGTAAGGCTCGCCGCTGTTTGGGAAGTATGTAAGCCGTTGAATGGCTTTGTCAAATTTTTCGTTGAGGTCTTTTGCCGCTTTTTGATTTTTGAGCGTAAATGCAATATGGTCATAAATGTTTCTTAGATCTTGTTTTGCTTTTTTCAGCAATTTAAAGGTATAGAGTTCATTTTCCATATTTCCCACTTAATTCCTTTCTAAACTCTTCAAATACCGCAAAGCCGTCAAGCAACTCGGCACCGCTTGCTAATTCTTCCTCCGCTTCTTTTAGTTTTGCGTCTACCTCTTCTTTTGTAGCGCAGTAAAAATCTTGCTCCTCGATACCGGGTAAATATTCCATTTCGTCTAAATCGTCTTCCATTTGAGGCTTAAAGGGTAAACCCCTTGAATTTGCCACTTGTGCAAAAAATATATTGATTGCTTCCGACGCATTCATACCGATTTGCTCAAATACAACCTCGGCTTTAGCTTTCAGCCTTGCGTTTACCTTAACCGTATCAAGTTTTTGTGGGCTTGTTTCTTGCATTGAGATATCCTCCTTATACTATAGTATTACCATTCTAACATAAAATTTACGGTTTTGCAAGGGAGAATGAGATATTTTAAAGATTATTTAAGGTTCTCCGGATTCAACCCCTCAAGCTCTTTCAAGACAAATCTCCCGTCTTTTCTTATCAACACGTCGTCAAAGTAGATTTCGCCGCCGCCGAATTCTTTGGTTTGAATGAGAACTAAGTCCCAATGAACGGCGGACTCGTTGCCGTTACTCGCCTCGGTGTAACAGCTCCCCGGCGTGAAGTGGATCGAGCCGCTGATTTTTTCGTCAAAGAGGATATCGCCCATGGCTTTTTTGACATAGGGGTTGACGCCGATTGCAAATTCGCCGACGTAGCGGCCGCCCTCGTCGGTGTCGAATATTTTGTTTGCGGCTTTGGTGAGCTCGGGAGTCGCCGCCTCCGCTTTGACGATTTTGCCCGCTTTAAAGGTCAGTTTTACGCCGGTAAACTCTATACCGTTGTAGATAGACGGCGCGTTGTAGGAGATAACGCCCTCTATGCTGTCCCTAACGGGCGCGGTATAGACCTCTCCGTCGGGGATATTCCGTAGCCCCGAACACTTGATCGCCGCAATGTCCTTTATCGAAAAGCGCAAGTCCGTACCCTTTGCGACAAGGCGGACGCGGTCGGTCCTATCCATGAGCGCGACAAGCCCGTCCATAGCGTCGGACATTTTTTGGTAGTCGAGATTGCATACCTTAAAATAAAAGTCCTCAAATTTTTCGGTCGTCATGCGCGACTGCTGGCTCATCGCCTCTGTCGGATAACGCAAAATCACCCACTTCGTCTTGTCCACGCGTATATCGTGGTGGACGGGTTGGGCATACCGAATGTCGTAAATTTTACGCTTTGCCGAATCGACGTCGGAAAGCTCATAGACGTTATTTGTCCCGCGGATACCGATGTAGGCGTCCATGCCCTCCATTCTGTACTTGTCGTACTTTGCCATAGCGTCCGCAAGCTCCTCCGTCATACCGTTCAGAATTTCGCGCTTTACGCGGTCGTTCCAAAGCTGTACGAAAGGGTAGCCCCCTACCGCATATACCTCGCGGATAATGTGATTGATAAGCTGATAGTCCACGCTGTCCGAAAACTCGATTAAGACCTTTTCGCCCGCCTTTAAATCGCAGGAATAGCGCACCAAATTTTTTGCAAGTTTTGCCAAACGGCTGTCCGATAACATTTTTTTCTCCTTTTAATTATTATCTTGTTGCTTCCTCGACGGTTTTTGAAATCGTCAATGTAAAAAACGCGCTTTCGTCCGTCCCTTGCATAGTCGAGCCGGTATCCGTGCCAAAGTAATACGTTCCCGCAGTTAGGGTCAGAATGAACGGACTGTCGTACGACCATGAGTAAAAAGAAAGGCTTTCAATCGACGGTCGAGGAAAAAGCAGCAGGCCGTTTAAAAACGAACCACCCTCTCCCTCAAATAAAAAGCTATAGTTGCCGCCTTCCGTCACGGTAAACGTGTAATAGAGCTGCGCGCCTTTTTCCACACTCACGGGCGTAAAGCCCTCGGTTTCCGAATCGTACGGAACCTCGATTGCGTTAAAAAATCCCGTTCCCGCGGGGATTCTCGATATCTCGATACAAAACTCTAAGCCCGTTTGATTTTCGTCCCATACGACGATATAGTAGACCGTGCCCCCTTGCAGCTTTGCTCTGCCGCCGCCGTCAGAATTTCCGCTCGAATTGACGATCGGAAAACTGAGATTGTCCGCTCGATAAACCCGTATTGCAACATACGCGCTACCGTCGACGCCCGTTTTCACGATATTGTACCAATCGCCGTAAACCGCCATAAAGCGATAATAGGTCGCCTTATATCCGTCCGTAACCGCTTGCTCAAAGCTGTCGCTTTCAAAATTATACGGGATCTCGAAAGCCGTACTAAAGTCCTCTCCCGCATTCGGAAAAAATCCCGTAATCGTTACGGTATAAGCGTTGCCCGTATCATAGTGTTCCCAAGCAGTCAAATAATAAACCCCCGCCGTGAGATTCAATCTGAGAACGCCGTCCGAATCTCCCAAAAAACGTCCGACGTCATAACTTAGGTCGTCGCTCCGTAAAACTAAAACCGTCGCGCCCGTTACATTCGTTTTTAATCCCGATACAACGAAGTCATAGTCGCCGCTCCGTTCGACCGTAAATCGATAATATTGATTGCTTCGCCCGACGATCGATACGGTTTCGAAGCTTATGGCTTCGTCATCGTATTTAAGCTCGATCGCCGTACTAAAGTCCTCGCCCGGTTTCGGCACATATTTGACAATAGACAGAGTAAAAGCCTCTCCCGTGCCGCGGTAATCATATACCTCTATATAATGCACACCCGCGTCTAATCCGTATCTGTAGCTTGCGTCTGCGTTTATGGAGCGACTTGTGGTGATTTGCGTTGAATTTGCATAGGAAAATCCGAACACAGCCAGCATGGAATAGCTTACGTCCGTTAAAATAAAATCGTATTGACCAACCTCGTCGATTATGATTCTATAGTATACCGCTTTGCTCCCTTTTACCTTTATAGGCTCGAACGCACCGCTCTCCGCGTCGTATTCAAGCGGAATAGCCCTTATAATATCCGCACCCGTCGGAGGAACTGCCGCTATGTCGATTTTAAATCCGCTACCGCCTTCATTCGGCGGATTGACGGCATAGATATAATAGACGTTAGGAGTTAGCCAAAGCCTTGCCGCGTCCGATCCTCTGATTATTGCTTGTTGCGTATATTGTTCCCATCCGCTTTGACTATAAACCCTCACATACGCGTATTCATTCAAAACACCGAGCAACAAAACGTCAAAATCTCCTCTTTCCGATACGGCAAACTTATAATATCTCTCGGCATAGTCGCCTATGTCCGCGGTTTCGTAACGACCGCTCTCCGAATCGTACTCAAGCTCTATCGCGGACGAAAAATATTCGCCCGGCGCGGGATTGTATTCGGAAACCGTCAATCGAAAGCCGTCCGCAATTTCGGCAAGCTGATATACCTTGATATAATATACGCGGGGCTCTAAATAAAATCGGCGGGTACTGTTTTCCGTAATATACGTCGCATAAATCGAGTTGTATATATCTCCGTTATAAAGCTTATAACACGCGCCGCTCCCGTCTACCGTAATATCGTAATACCATTTTTCTTGTACTTCAAAACGATAATAAGTCGGATATTCTCCCGACATCTCGATCGGCTCGAACCGCTTGTTTTCCATATCGTATACCAAATCCTCAATATGGTCAAAAGGCTTCCTCTGAAAATAAAAGCTCGTAACGGCATCTTGTTTTAATTCGGAATTTGTGACAAGCAGATAATAAAACTCCTCGCCGCCAAACGAAAAAACACCGTTTTCGGAGAAAATCTCCGATTTGTCCTTCTTAAACGCTCTGAACGTCAATTCCGAATCCGAACCGAATTCATAATAATCGTTATTCGCATACACAAGAAACAACCCGACCGAGCCCGTCACGTCGGCAATGTCCCTCGGATTTGCAAGCTGAGCCGACGGATATACCGACGGAGCATTATAATAAGGAAGTACGGGAAGCTCAATCGGCGTATGTAAAGCGTCCAACCGAAGTATAAATCTGTCCGACGACAATCTAAGGGTTTGGAAACCCTTTGTATTCTCAAAGACAAACGCGCCGTTTTCATACGGAAAGACGACGGTATTTCCGCCGAACGTGTGTAGCACCGCGCTTGTACCCTCTAATGCGCCGCTAACGCCGTTAAGCCAAGCGGGTAAGCCCTCAAATTCATACGAGGTAACGACATATTTGTGACAAAGCTCACATTCTCCGGTGTCCTCCGACGGCGAATGTGCGTCGGGATCTATCGGGATCACCTCGCCCCACAAGACAATATCCTCACGCGTGCAATAAATCTCCTTATATCCCTCCGTACTGCAAGTCGCTTCCGTTACAATTCGCTCCGCTTCGGCATGACCGAGCGGAGGAAGCGCGGTACGGAACATACCGTCGCAATCGCGCCGATCCGACCCGTATTCCGTGCAAGTCGGCGCGGAAAAGCTTTTCCACTCGCTTTCATCGTGGACGTGTTCGGGCTTTTTAACGATACACGCTGAAAGCGCGACCGCCAAAAATGCCGCAAACGCGACGAGAAGAATCAATAAGAAGGATTTTTTTCTCATGCCTCATTTCTCCTGTCTGAACAAAAAATCGGAATAGAAAGATGTTTTTGCGATTATACGGCTACCGTTTGAGATTCTTCGCTCCGCTCAGAATGACACCGACTTTTTATTCCGCATGACACCGGCTACTCTTTTAAAATCCGCAATTCTGCATTCTGCATTCTGCATTCTGCATTCTACATTACCTAAATTTTCAACTTTCAATTTTCAACTTTCAACTATAAACCCCTATTGTATTCATTCAAAATCGCCACGACTTTATCGTTAAAGCCGCCCTTCATCGAGTCGGCGTAATCGACTTGAAAGACCGGCATGACGCTTAGCCATTCCTTAAAGTCGGGTTGTTCGAGGAGCTTTGCGTTAAAGCGGTTTGCGAGGTCAAGGAGCGACCAACCGAAGAGCGACGCGGGGATCGAATCAAGCTCAAATTTCGGGGTTTTTTGCGCTTGATTTATGCGGAAAACCGAGGTATAAGTCTCTTTATTTTCCTTTAAAAGAGCCGCCGTTTCCCTTATCCCCTCAAGCATCTTTTTGTCGGTGGTTTGATTGTGCCACGGATCGTATACGACTTCGCCGTAAACCCCTTTAAAGTTGCGGAAAATCACATCGAGGTCATAATCCTTGCCCGTCGCTATTGTAGAACCGCCCCACTGGATTATCGTCTTAGAAACATTTCCCTCGTCGTCGTATATATATCCGACAAACATATCCGTCGGACCCTCCCGCATGACAAAAATCACACCCGAACCGCCGTTTACTACGTCGTTATAGCGAAGCTCTTCAAGCGGAGTATCGTTTTTATCGTATCTCACATAGTCGAGAAGCGACTTTCCCTCATATTTTACGCTCGCTATGTATTCAAACAGCTCATAGTAGCCCACGGTTTCAAAATAGGTGTGTCTGAGCTCGACGACGACAAATTCACCGTCCGTTTTCGACAAAAAGCGGATAGTGTCGATCAAAAAGCCGTCGATAGGCGCGGCAAGCAAGCCGTGACAGCCGTACCACTCCCCGTCGTGTTCGGCGATACGGATATCGAGATAGCGCACACCATGGGTTAAGAGCGGATAGACCTCCGATTTTTGCGCGATA
>JAITOQ010000003.1 GCA_031289865.1 Clostridiales bacterium | reverse complement strand
TCCCAAAACACATTAAAATCATCTTTTAGTTTATCATAGACGCTCTCCGCACGTTCCGCGCCGAAATCGCGCCTATAGCTGATAAATACTTCATGTCCCATTTGTAAAATCTCCTTTGTGTTTTTTAATACCTTGTTTTTTTCGGGACGATGAGGCATCGTCCCCTACATAGCAATTGCTTTTTGTCCGATTTTATGTTTTTGCGGTTGTACAGTCGGACGTTTTAGATTCTTCGCAAGCTCAGAATGACAACGGGGGTTTTGCGGTTGTACGGTCGGACGTTTTAGATTCTTCGCAAGCTCAGAATGACAACGACTTTTTACAGTATTTTAGGCAATTAAATTCCCGTCTGTCTACACTATCAAATTCCCGTCTATCGGGATACTCGGTTTTACTCCTATATGGATAACGCTATCGGTGTATTTTGTTCCGAGGTTATAAAATCTTAAGCTGTCCTCTTCTTGATTGATGATTCTTTTTAATTCGCTTTGTAAAATCAAATATTGAGAGTTATCCAAAATACATTCGAATACGGAATTTTGCACTCTTTGTCCGTGTGCGACACATTTTTTTGCAACCTTATTCAAGCGTTTCCGACCCTCTTTTGTTTCGGTCGAAACATCGTAAGTTACGATAATTAACATAATGTATTACACCTCATTTGCGCGTTTCTATACCGTTTTTTTCGCACGTTACCGAATGTCGTTGCAGCTAACATTTGCGCGTTTCTATACCGTTTTTTTATATAAAAAAGCATCGTTTTATAGCTATATTTTCACGCTTCTATACCGTTTTTTTCGCTGCAAAATATTATTGATACAAACCACACCGCACACCCCCATTTTACTTCCACAAAAAAACGGGATACGCTTCTAAATCGCCTCGGATTGTCCTTGCGAGAAGCAAGGCTTGCGCGTGGGGGACGATTCCCCACTCTATTTTTTCTTCTAAAAACGGGTGCGTAATGACTTCTTTTTTCTTGTTTTGCCACGCGGACAAAAACTTTTTCTTTGCGTCGTCGGTCAATAACACGGCTCCGCTTTCCGTTATGCGGAAATCCTTTGGGTTTATTTCTTGTCTGTTGATAAGGGATAAGACGAATCTATCCGCAAACGGAGCTCTCAATTCCTCCATCAAATCCAAAGCAAGCGATGCTCTGCCGGGTCTGTCCTTGTGCATAAATCCCACAAAAGCATCTAAGCCGACTGTCTCCAGCGCGTGTCGACAATCGGCTGCAAGCAGCACGTACGCGAAAGACAGTAACGCGTTGATAGGGTCGGTCGGCGGTCGGCGGTTTCTGCCGTCAAACTTAAAAAACTCCTTATTCTGTAATATCAGCTCGTTAAAAACTCTGAAATAACTTTGCGCGGCGTTTCCCTCTATAGCTCGTAAATAATCTACGTCGGTACAGTCAAGCGTTTGTTTCATCGCCTCGGAGATTTGAGCGGATTCTTTTTTTACCGCTTCGGTATCTATGCGCAATTCATAGTCGCGGGTCGCCCTTTCTAAAACCCATTTTGCGTTGTGCAACTTTCCAAACACAAAAATTCTTGCGTAAACGCAATTTCTTTGCGTGTCGTCAGAAATTCGGTATTGCTCTTTTCTCAAAGTTACATTGCCTTTACTTTCACCTATAATGGAAGCAAGAAATTTTCCGTTTTCCGTCAAAAATGTCAGCGCAATGTTTCTTTTTGTGCATTCCGCCATCAATGCGGGGCTTGCCCCGATAGTGTACCCAAAGTGAACGATTCCCTCAAGATTTAAGAGCGGTACTCTCAACAATATTTCATCGTTTTCTTTCACGAGAACCGTTTCGTTTTCTAACGCGAGAAAGGTTTCGGGTTTTGTTACATAAAGAGTATTCAGCAATTTTTTCATTCGTCCAATCCGCTCCTTAAATATTCGCCGACAGATTTTTTGGGCTTGCCAAGCTTAGGCAGGCACAGCTCTTTTAGCGAACACGCGGCGCAAGGCTTACCGTATATCGCTTTGGGAGTTGTTTTTCTGTCATAATATTCGTGCATCTCTTTTGCGGTTTGCTTTACTCGTTCCTTTAATTCGTCGGTAAAAACAATCTCCGTCCGCCTATGCGGTTCGCCGTAAAACAACGCGCCTTTCTCGATTTTGCAACACAGCATTTCCTCCAGACAGATCGCTTGCGCACAAAGCTGCATAGTATCCGCCTCGAGGGACTGCCCCTTTCCGCGTTTGTATTCGACGGGGTACGGGAGAAAGGTGCCCTTGTATTTTGCAAGATACACGCCGCCTTTGTCCCGAAAAAATTGAACGCTGTCGCATTCCCCCGAAATACCCAGCTCCTTTGACGAAATCTTCAATCCGTTCACGGTGATAATATCGCTTCTCTTTTCGGCGACGGTATTATCGTGCGCCCTCTTATGCATAATTTCACCGTCCGTCGTCCGCCAATTGTCCTCCCATTGGTTTTCGATGTGGATCAGAGCCCACTGACGACGACAAAACATAAAGTGTTGAAAACCGGATATGGCTAAGTAATCCTCTTCCTCGTATTTTTGCATAAAGGTTACCCGTCGATTACTTCGGGGATTAAATCGCTAAAATTTTTGAGCTCTATACTTCCGTCGTTTGAAACCGTCAAGGTATTGTGAACCTTTGCCGAAGAATATTGCGCCGATTTGCTGTTATGTTTCCACCAAACAACCTTTTTGATTTCCATCGAACCCGACGGACGCGCAGAGGATTCGTCGTTGTCAAAAAGCGTCTTTAATGCGTTTTTAATCGACTCCGCATCCTCGTCCGAAAAGCCCGTCGCTTCGGCAAGCTGAGGACTAATACTTCCGTAAGTCACATATGTAGCGCGGCTCACTCTGTGTTTCATACCCATGGTGTCGGAGGATTTTCCGCCGTCCTTTGTGGTTTCACTGTTCACGGATTTCGTTATTTGCATAAATTCCGGAGCAATCATCTCCGTGGTAAAAGCGGACTGAATGGTAACGGGTCCGCGAATTCCGATAGAAACGGCATCCGCGCCATCTGTACTCTTTTTTAATGCAAAAACCTGTCCGAACGAGCGAACGTCTATCCATTTTTCGCAAGCCTTTTTGGCAATGACTTTCTTATCCTCTTGCTCCGCCTTTGGCAATTGCGCCTTGAATTTATTAAACCGATCGGAGAGAGATTTTTCTCCGTCGTCGCAAAATTCTTCGGATTGAACAAAAATAGCCTTGCCTTCCGTTTGAAGTCTGTTGCGAATTTTCCGTTTTAAGCAAACGTCGGAGACTTCGCCTAATCCGTCGCTTGTCGTTCTCGGGCGGTTTCCGCCAAGTGGGTCTCCGTTTGGGTTTGCATTTTTTACGGTGAAGATCACCGCAAAGTCGATTTTATTCTGTAACGTCATTGTCTTTTTCCTCCGTTGTTTTATTTTTATTTGATAACGCACGGTATTGTGCGGAATATCCAAGCAGATACACCGGCGAAAGCGGTTTATTACTTATATAGTCGCCGTCTTCAAAAAGAGAATTGATTTCATTGATAATCAATATATAGTATCTCATGTTCTCCAATTGGCTTATGTAAGGATTCAACTGCTGATGTAACACTCCCCATGTCGAAAAAGGCTTTGTCGAAAAACTGCTCATCAGCCGAATTGCGTTTGTTGCTCTTTGGTGATTGCGTTTGTTGTCCTTGCTCGAATCCTTATCCGAGTCCACGTTGGAAACCACGTCCGAATCCGTGTCTGAATTCAAGTCAAACACTTTTTTTCCCCACTTTTTCTTATCTTGCTCGTAGAGAGCGCGAGCTTCCAATTGGTCAGCCACCGCAAGCAATCTTCCGTAAAGATAATCGCGGTCGGTTCTTGTCTTGTCAAGTTCCATTTGTATTTCCTCCTCTTGTTTTCGTTTGATATATTTTTTCGTGAGCGAACACGTTATATCCAAAGACCTTCTCCAATCAAATTCGTTGAAAGACCCCTTGTTCTTGCCATCGCTGTACGTAAAGGACAGCGGTCTTGATGCTCGACTTGCCGCCATATCCACAAAGCTTTTTGGAAAAGCGTCGCTACTTCCGAACATACATTCTAACAACTGTTTTTTTACATTTTTTTCTAAGACCTTATATGCTTTATCATTATCCACTCTAGGATTTCCGTAAATCGCAAACACAATATCCTCAAAAGACGGGCAGCCGATATACCGATAAAATTTGCTTTCTTCTTTACCTTTCGTTTTCTTTCCTTTTGCTTTTTTTCCTTTTTGAAAGGCGGATAAGTGCCAAGCGGACTCTTCATGCCACCGAGCGATACTCTCTAAGTATGTATCTTCGGGAAACTCTTGATAAAAAGTGACACTCATTCTGCCCGAGTTTGCCACGTCAAAAATGACAATGACAATTTTTTTACCGTGTTCCTTGATTTTTTCCGCGCTCCCGAACCCTCTTAAAACCTTTGCGACTTTTTCCGCATAGTTCGCGTCTATTTCGACTTTCGCTTTACTAAGAATTTCTGAATCAATTTTGACCGACGGCAAATCGGAAAAGAGATCAAGCGAGTTTCCAAAGGGTTTAATCTCCTCCGTGTTGTCGTCTACTGCCCAAATCACAACTACCTGTTTTTCGGTATGCAAGCCATAATTGTTAACAAGCCATTTTAAAGTTGAATGCACTTTTTCCGAAGAAACAGAATCCACCAAAATCGCTTCGTCTTGATCTACAAAACGCCCTCTGTAGGTAAATCCGTCTTCATCGTTGCAAGAAATCAACTTTGGGTTGCCACCTATTATATTTTTTGGATAGTTTCTGACAATAGATAATAAAGGTTTTCCTCCTAAATAATCAATGCCTTGTACGTTGGTTTTTTGAATTTTAATCGGGTAATAATAATTTATCCATAAATCCCTCAACGCCTTATCTTCCCAAACATTCGGGGTAACATCTCCCTCGACTTGAACGGAAAATCGAACGCCTATTTTGTTGATGTTTTCCTTGGGACAACCGGTTTCTTTATTAAATTCACTTTCCTTAAACAATCCGGCGGTTTTTAATGCCTCGACAACGCTGTTTTCGGTAAGATAGGTGTAGATTGCATTCAACTTTATATTGTCGCTTTTCCATTGCGCTAATTGACCTTTGTATACTTCAAATTTGCCTTTGTTAAAATCCTTGTCGACATAAGCCAACTGGTCGCAAAGAGGATGCGGCTGAATCGTTGTACCTGTTCTTCCCGCTGATTCTTCCGAACAAGGAATGATTGTCGTTTGCTTTTCATTTCGTACAACAGAAACAAACTTTCCGTTTCCGTCAATTGTCACACAAACTAGTGATTGTGATTCAGATGTTGTGTGAAAAAACGGTAAAAAAGTCTTCTTTTCGTCCGCTTCGCCGTCGTCGTTTAGCGGTACGATGCCCACCGCGTCTTGGCATTTTTCATAGGTTTCTAAAAGATTTGAAAAGAGTCCCATTATTCCGCTCCCCCCTCTTCCGCATCGGCGTGATTGACACCTTGCATTACGGCTTCGTATTCCGTGTCGACGGATAACTGATTTTTTCCTATCTCAAATTCTTTTATGGAAATCCCTTCGCGAATAACTCTGTTAGTCAATTGCGCGTCGGTCGGAGGCGGAAATGAAATAACCCCGTCTTTCATAACGCAATTCCAAAACCGCAACCCGAATTCTTTTTTACCGGTTTCGTCCGGATAATCCATTCCGTGGAGCATAAAACCGAAGTTGATTTCGCCGTAATCGTCATAAAAACTATTACCGCTACAAAATTCACACGGCTCGACATATCCTTGGCATTCCCTTGTCCCCAAAAAAATATCACGCCGACCGCCCTTTTCGATCGTTCTCTTTGCTATGTTGTGATGCTTGTTTTCGTTTCTGTCCTTTTTAAGGTCGGGACGGTTTTCGTTCCATTCAAAATGCGCCGATACTTGATAGCGAACCTCTTTTAGATAGGTATAGTACGATAGGTCGTTACCGCCGCCCATTTTTATCGGACGGATACCCTTCCCTTCGGTCTGGATTTTATTCATCACACGAACGGAATCTATTATCCAAACCAAAGTAGGCTTCCAATATACCGATTCTATAATTCCCTTTAACGCTTGATACGTCGGTATCTGATAAGAAAATTTTTCTCCTCCGACTCGTGTAATAGGATCGGAAAACAAAGCGTATTTTCCATACACTTCAAATTCCACTGAATTTCGTTTTTTCTCTGTTTTATTTATCATACGTCCTCCTTAATTATACTGTTTCGTCTTCAAAAACACCCAAAATTCGGTTAGATTTTTGAGATTAGGCTAAACAGTATTATACCATATAATTTTCGGTTTTCATCTCCGTTAAAACGCCTACCTCTGCGGAATAATTTAAATTTAAATACCAAATACCGAATTCCTCGTCCAACACGGAAAGCGCGCCACGACTTTCCATTATATCGATCTCATAATCATATAACGATGCGCTGTATTTTCCAAGCTCTCTGATAATCGCTAATTTTTCTTTGATATTTACTGCCGTTTTATATCTTTCTTTTAAAGCATCGGCTTTTCCGTAAGACACCACCACCGATTTTGTCTTTTTGTCAATCACCGAAAAATTTTCGTCCGCAGATAAAAAAGCCTGTGCGATATAGCCGTTGAAAGCGCGTTTTTTCCTATTTTTATAATTATTCTTTCCCAAATCGTTTGCCGACAACATTTCATAGACTGATTCGCCCGTATCGGTCGGACAATCCATTTCGCCTTCTCTCCTCACAAAATAGTAATCATAAAACCGTTTTAAAATTTTTGTATCGAGATAATCGGCATTTTGATTTTCTCTTATTACTCTGGCGGCGATTTCCTTTCCAAGTTTTACGTCTTTTAATTTATCCAAATTTTCGTCCTTTAACGGAACGACAAACACGGTTTTTGTTCCGACGCTTTCGCCGTTTCGGTTGCATCTTCCCGCCGCTTGCGCAATCGAGTCCAACCCGGCTAACGCACGGATTACGCAGGCAAACGAAACGTCAACACCCGCCTCTATGAGCTGCGTTGAAATGCAAATTATTTTTTTATCCGTTTTTGTACCCTTGCGAATTGCTTCTAAATCGGCAAGAATTTTTTTAATCACGTCAAATCTATGCGCCGAACACATAGAGGTTGATAAGTGGTATATATCGAATTGCTTTTGAACGTCGTTTCTTTTTACTCTTTCAAAAACCTCACGCGCAACCTTTTTCGTGTTTACAATGACAAGAGTATTTCCATCTTCCCGTCCTTTCTCAAAGACAAAGTTTGAAAAAGCCTCCGTATCCTTTTCTTCCTCAACCTTAACTTTCGTCCGTTTTAATTTGTCAAAATATTCGGAAACATCCTCGATTAAGTTTGGGCTGTCCGCAAGCAAAAGATTTTTTCTTGTCGTTTTTTCAAGCGACGGTTGCGTCGCCGTACACAACAGAACGGTTGCCCCCAATATTTTTGAAAGAAAGCTAACGACCTCGTTAAACAAGTGTATCGATTTTATCGGCAAGGATTGAATTTCGTCAAAGATAATCACCGAATCTTGCATATTATGAAACTTGCGGAGCTTACCGCCGCTTGCGGACATAACTGTTTCCAAAAATTGAACCATGGTAGTAACAACGATCGGTTGATCCCAACGCGACGTTGCAAGCTTTCTTAAGGTTCTGTCCTCATCGTCCTCGGGCGCAACGATATTTGAATGATGCTCGAGTAATATATCGTTTTCTTTGCCGAGATTCAAAATATCACGGATACTTTTTGCCGTTTGTTCTATAATGGAGAGGTACGGTATCACATATATGATTCGTTTTTTATTGTATTTTCCGCTTTCGTCGCGTTTTCCGCAATGGTACAGCGCAAATCTCAAAGAAGAGAGGGTTTTCCCGCCGCCCGTCGGAACGGATAATTGATAGATACCCGTATCTTTATTCGCCGCGGCCTTGCACTTTTCGGAAATAGCGGAACGAATCTTTGAAATTTCGTCCGTTTGCTTGAAATCTAAGAGGTTTTTTTCAACGGTCTTTTTCAGTCCCTCTTCAAAGGTTTTTATCAACATATCCCAATCGGGAAGAATCTCGTTAAAGTCTTCTTTAAGATCAAACAAATAAGCGTCTAATCTGTCCGCGTCGATTAAGCAAGAATATATGTATTTTACAAACAGACCCAAAGCAAACTGTGCGGATTGTTTATTGTTTTTATAGGTTTGTCCTAACTGATTTAACAGCTTTTCAAGCTCCGTCGCTGCCAAACAAAACAACTCGTTTATTTCACTTTCGTTTCCTCGATATGGGTTGTTTTGTTTTACCTCTTTATAATGGAATTTATCCTCCGCCTTTCTTTCCAACCTCTCATAAAAAATCTCTTCCCCGTCCGGAGAAGCTCCGTCGCACAGCTTATTATGATGTGAGAAGATTGTCATTTCCAATATTTCTTTTAACAAAACCGCGGCGGGAGAATTTTTGCAATCCGTTTCAGAAACAAACATCGCGCCTTGCGGTGCGTGAACCACACTTCCCTTCTCGCCTCCGTCTTTGAGATATTTTTGAAACTCTGCCGTAGCTTTTCCCAAGTCGTGCAACAAACCGGCAAGCGCGGTAATGTGAGAAAATCCTTTTTCCTCCGCATATCCGCAAGCCAACTCGCCGACATTCCGCAAATGCTCTGCTAACGTCTGATAGTTTTCTTTATCATCTTTTCTTGCGTAAAACACGAATATTATCTCCTCTTTCGTTTTATTCCGCCCCTTCTCTCTTATTCATTCCATTGAAAAACCGTACAGACGATAGACAGCTCAAAGTTTGCTTTTACGCCGACTAATTTTAATTTATATTTGCCGGCGGGAAGCTCTGTATGGAGGATTTTTTCGCCGTCGGTGGATTCGGACGTGAGAAGGTAGACGGTTTTGTTCTCGGAGACTAATACGATTTTAAATTTTCCGCCGTTGATTTTGAGGTCGAGTTTTATGGACGGATTTTCCGGAACGGTGACGGTTCTTATGCTTTCTACGCCGTTGAAAACCTTGGTTTTTTGTTTGTGAACGCCCGCAATATAGTTTGTCGTCGAGCTTTTTTTGCTACAGATGTCGTCACTTGACGCAATTTTTGCGTCGTCGTTGTACATGCCCTCATAATCTTTGGGCTTGCACGCCGTCAGTACTCCCGCAATCATGACCGCCGTCAAGATTAAAATAAGGGCTTTCCAAATTGTGTTTTTGTTGCTCTGCCTCCTTTTTGTTTATTGATTTATTGAATTGCGCAATCTTTTTTAAATCGAATTGCGTAATTTTTTTAGTATTGAATTACATAATCTTTTTTTTAAATTGAATTGCGTGTTTTTTTCTAAGCAGTCGATGATTTAGTCGCGCCGTCTAATAAATAGAACGGGGCTGTCTTTTAAAACAACCCCGACTTATCCTATTTATTTTCAGTTTTTCCAATGTACGACACCCGCGTATGCGGCGGCAAAGTCGTCCGCCGTATAATGCACATACGACTCTACGTTGTTTTCGTCTATGATCCTATCTTCTTCCTCCCATGTCCACTTTGCTTTTGCTTCCTCAAACGTATATTTAGTGAATGAGAGACGGGTCAGCACATTTGCTTCTTCCTTCGGATTGTTTTTAAAGGCATGTATGCTTATGGATTTGATATCTTTGCTTGTTATCGTTAATTCAACCAAATTATCACAACCAAAGAACACATACGCGCCTACGCTCTCCAATAGACTGTCCGCTCCGAATGTCACGGTTTTTAGTTCAGCCGCATTATAAAACACATAGCTTCCTAACGCATTTAATCTATCCGGGAAATGTACGCTTGTAATCGCGATATCCGAAAACGCATACCCGCCTATCACGAGGTCACGCTCCCCTTCCGAAAAGCTCAAGGTCTTTATCGGTGCTTCAAGAAAGGCACTCGCTCCGATATTGAAAATCCTTGCGGAAATCGTCAAGCTGTCGATGCCCTTCGTATAGGCGAAAGCATATCTGTCTATCGCGAGAGCCTCGCCCGTTTCGCCAAATTCGATATGCTTGATTTTGATATCCGCAAAAGCATATATACTTATCCATCTGACATTCTCGCCGAAAATCAAGTTGTCTATCGACAAATCCGATTTTCCCCCGATATATTTCCCGTAATTCGGTCCGTGATCCGATATCACCACGCCTAACCCGCCGCCATATAATGCAAACGATGCGACGTCGTGATTCACTCTAAGGGTCTTTAAGGATTGCGGTATCGCCGCCGCATTTTCTCCGAATAGATAGAATAGACATGCCTCCGCATTCTCAAAGCCGTCAAGCGTCGCGCTTTCGCGGCTCTTTCCGACAAACGGAAGAGAAAGCTCAACGAGCGCGATACAACCGCCGAGCGCGCCCGCGGGCAGACTCGTGATACTGTCGGGCAAAACCAACTTTTTTATATTCGTATTGTTTTGGAATGCCGCGGCTTTTATACCCGTCACGGGCAGTCCGTTCACCTCTGACGGAACGATATATGTGCCGTCAGTGGACGCTTTTTCTATCCCCGCGACCTCATAGCCCGTGCCACCGTCCGTCAATTCATAGCCAAAAACCGCAGGCTCGATAATCGGGTTTTCGGGAGTTTCCGTCCCGCCGTCGCCGCCGTTGTTTTTGTTGTGGATCACGATAGCCGTCACGATCCCGCCCGCAATGATTGCGACCGCTAAAACCGCGCAAAGGATTATGATCCAAAGCTTCCGCTTTTTTCCGTCGTCCCCGCCGCCGCCGTTACGGTTGTCGTAGCCGTAATAGCCGCCGCCGAAGCTGTAATTGGGTCGGGTGTTGTACGTCGGTCGATTGTTGTATGGATAAGCCATGCTAAATCTCCTTTTGTGGGCTTTTTTATAAAATGC
>JAITOQ010000191.1 GCA_031289865.1 Clostridiales bacterium | reverse complement strand
AGTGAAAGACTGACCGTCGTAAAAATATTTTTGATAGTCCCCGCGTCCGAAAAACGGGTGAGAATATCGCCCGTTCTCCGCGTCCCAAAAAATTTTGCGGGCAAATGAAAAATGTGTTTAAAGTATCCGAGCATGAGCGGACTATCGATTTTGAGCGAGAGGTGCAGCAACAAGTGCTGTCTTGCCGAAGAGAGCGCGATATTAAACAGTCCCACGACCCCGAATCCTATACAAAAAAGCAATAATTGATTTTTGAGATTGTACGGTAGTATCTCGTCCATGAGGATTTTGTTAAAAAAACTGCTTGCTATACCGAGCGCGGTCAAGATGACGCTCCCGACGATAGCGACCGCAAACAGCTTTTTTTGTGCGGTGAGCAACTTAAAAAAGCGGTTAAAAACCCCGCCCGTCTTGATCTTTTCCGTCATAAATCCGCTCATAGGCGCGGACAGTATCAGCGTACCGCCGAAACGGTTTTCGAGAAAATCCTCCCTATCCACCTTACAAAGCCCCTTTGCGGGGTCGGCGATCCGGAGATATTTTTTTGTGATTTTATGGATAACCACAAAGTGCGACAGCCCCTCTTCCGTAAAGACGTTAGCGATAACGGGGAGCGTAAATTTTTCGTTAAAGCCGTCCTTTGTCAACCGCCATGCCTTTGCCTCAAAGCCGAGCTTTTCGAGCGCGTCGACGATACCGAGTACGGTCACTCCGCGCATATCCGTCCCGCATAAGTCGCGCAAGCGCGTTATCGTCGTTTCCTTTTTGTATTGAAGACACACCGTCGCAATACAAGCCGCACCGCAATCGGTCATGTCGTGTTGTTTCACACATTTGTATTTACTCATTTTTTCCCTTACCTAAACTTAACCCCTATTTGCTCTATTGCCCATAATTTTAATGCAGAATGCAGAATGCAGAATGCAGAATGCAGAATTGCGGATTTTAAAATAGACGGCTGGGGCGATTGAAAAGCAAGTGTCATTCTGAGCTTGCGAAAAATCTCAAACGATTTCTCCGAACTCCGCCTCTCATAATCCTTACTTTTCAACTTTCAACTCTCAACTTTCAACTATCTAAACTTAACCCCTATTTGCTCTACAGCCCATTTGAGCCACGTCGTCTCGTCGTACTTGATACGGCTCTCCGCAATCATGCCCGTTTTGAGTTCGAGGACGCTGCCCCGCCCGCTCTTTAGCGTCGTTTCGTCGGGCTTGATACTGACGCGGTAAAAAACTTCGCCTTTTTCCGTCTGTGTGCTGTCAAAATCTATCGCGAGGATTTTGCCCGTGAGTACACCGTACTCCGACTGTGACACTCCCGCAAGCGCAATCTCGACCGTGTTTCCTACGGCAACCTTGCTCCTATCCGTCGCGCTCAAAACCGCGTCAAACCGATATTCCGACGCGTCGCCAGACCCGATACTCCCAAGGAGTAGCCCCGCTTGTATCACCGTACCTACCGTCAGCCCCGCCGTGAGATGTATCACCCCGTCGCGGGCGGCTTTTATGGTGTACTCAAAAAGACTCTTGCGGTACATTTCCGCTTGACTGTCGTATTGTATAAATTGCTTTTGATACTCTTCGAGCGTCGTGTATTGCTGTGACAAAAACTGTGTCTTTAGGCTGTCGGCTTCGGTCTGTGCGTACTCCGTCGGCGGGTCGTTGTTTTTTGCCGACTCCTCTTGTCCCGCGATATAGTCGATAAAGGTCTGTGCGTCCGAGTAGACTTTCGCTTCGTCCGTCAAAGCTATATCAAACGGGTTACTCCTCGTATTGGGCTCGGAGAGCGTAAAGCCGTTTATAAAAGCGACTAACCGCTCCAAAACTCCTACCTTTTTTTCGTAAAACTCCGCGCTTGCCTCAAGCTGAGCTATCTGCAATTCCGTCTGAAAGCCGTCTATCTCTATCAAGACGTCTCCCTCGCTCACCTCTTGCCCCTCGCTCACAAGAATACCCTCTATCCGTCCCGAAACTTGATTCATGACGTTTACCTTGTCCGCACTCACCACAAGCCCCGTCGCCTTTACGACATAAGTCTTTGTCGCAAACCCCGCAAATACGATAATCCCCACCACAAATACCGTCGTGATAAGCGTGATAATCATACCGAACGCCGGAGGCTTTCGATCGTATATCAGCTTGCTCTCCTTTAATTCGCGAAATGTGTAGATTTTATTCATCTTGTGTTCCTTAATTTCTTTAAAAGTACGCTTTTATGCTCTGTAACGCTAAATGAATTCCCCTCCGGGGAGGGGTGGCGCGCTTGCGCGACGGGGTGGTTAAACGTAAGTCGGTCAGAATTGCAAATACTCTTTTGCTTTTATTTCTTTCCTAAGCGCGCTGTATCTTTTCCAAATCTTGCGACTTGTTTGTAATGCCGGAACAGTCAAAGCTATCGCTGCAATCCAAATCAAAATGTTAGTTTCTAAACGGAATTCCATTCCGCCATCTATGATCTTTACGTCCGTTAAAAGAAGTGATATGACGACTGCTCCAACCGTTACTACATGGTCTAAAACAAATCTCCAAATAGGACAATCATCTATCAATCGATATTTTAAAATCCAAATATCTCTCAAGACGATAAACACGCTTCCTTCTACATAAAAGAATATTGCTAACGAAAACGTATACTGCCAATATCCTAACAACAACACCAAACAATTCGCCATCCATATTATAGGAAAACTCATTCCGCAAAAATGATTCGCTTGCTTTAATCTCCTTAAAACTTCCCTATCATCCACGACTTACTCCTCCGCTTCCGTCTCCACACTCCCATTTTTTAACGGCATAAAAACGTCCGCAAGTAACTTACTCCCCTCTTCCTTGACAAACACCATATAGGTTTCGCCCGTCAGCTCCAAATCGTTCTCATAAGCAAAAAGCGTCAGCTTGTTTGTGGCAAATTGCAATTTCTCCGCTTCGTCGTTAAACCTCGCAAACAGACAATGCTCTATCCGTTTTTCTTGCTCAAACTTGTACGGCAGTTCTAATCGCACCTTATCCGTCTTTAGCTGTATCATAACCCGTGCGTCGATGATCGGCTTTCCGTCACCGTCCACGCCTTTGACGCAGCCTGTATACATAATCAAAGGTCCTTGCGTTTCATAGCCCTTTGCCTTTATCCAATTATCCATCATAGCTATTTGTTTGTTTTGCGAAAAAAGCTCCGCTTCCGGAACCTTTCTCGACAAAACATTCGTCAGTTTTAGGATTTTATTTTCTCGGAATTCTATTTTTGCCATATTTTTGCCGTTTTGTTATAAAGTATCTAATCTTGCTTTTCGTTCTTTTTAATAAGTTCGTCCGCTTTCTTCTTGATTTTATTTGATTCAATCGCAGATATTACCAACCATATTATGGTAAATGCAATCACTCCGCCAAAGAGAACATACCCAACAGAATAGAATGAAACATAAATCGCTAATAGGATTGCCGAAATGCACATGATTAGCAACGCGCAAATCAAAAAAGGCACAGCCTTTTTGAATACATTTTTAACATAACTCCCGTTTTTCGCATCTTTAAATTTAATCTTTAACAAATAGATAAAACCAGAGACTGCAAAAAGCAGAACAAGAATTGATGTTGCAAAAAATAATATCATAGACACCTCACTTGTTTCTAAAAACTTATCATCTCTTACGCAGCATACACCGACCAACTTGATGTAAAGCCTAAAAAACCTGTATCTCTATAAATACTATATGATTTACCTTCGTCTGAATAGTGTATAGCCTGATTTAAGGCGGTATTCGCAGATGCAGACAGCCCCCACAGTATGCCCCCTACAGCTGCGCATAAAATAGCAAGTGCACCAAATACAGCTGCACCTACACCAAAGGTTGGTGCTGCAGCAATTGCTGCGTCAAAGGCAAAAAACACAGCTGCCACAAACCATATAACAGAAAACACACCATAGTTTGTCACTTGATTACGCAAATATTTTATACCGCTCATGTTTGATGAAGAATATTTCCCGATAAGAACCGCTCCTCCACCCTCGACATAACACATTTCCTCGCGATCTAGCTCGCATCCGCTTGTCGGCAATACGAGATTGCTTCTCTTCAGTTCTAACGTTTGTACCATAGTTTCTTCCTCCATAAAAAAATTTTTATGCGGCTTTATAGGGGAACCCTATAAAGCCAAAGCCACCAGAGGTGGCTTTGTGAA
>JAITOQ010000136.1 GCA_031289865.1 Clostridiales bacterium | reverse complement strand
AACTCCGCAATCGTCGCGTCGATCGCCTTGTCCCAACCCGCCGCATTCACGACGCCCGCGCTCCTTAGTCCGAGCGGAATTCCGACCGACAAGCCGATTATGACAATCAAAATCGCCGCAATGATAGCAAGTCCTATCTGTTTTTGCTTCTTTGTCAAAGCGTTGATTTTCTTTTTTGTCGAATCAGTAAAAGCCTTTACCTTGTCTGAAAACGACTTGTTTTCTGCGGTAGGCTTTGCCTCCGCTTGTACCTCCGTCTGTTCACTATTCACCGCCTCTTCTTGCGATTGTCCGTCTTGTACGGCGTTTTTGTTCTCTTCTTCCGACATGCGTTAATCCTCCTATCTTTTTTGAGTTTCTTAAAACTACCGTTTTGGTAGTTTTGACAATATTATAATACCATTTTGGTAGTATGTCAATAGATTTTGGAAAAAAAATTGAAACTTTTTTAACGCGACAAATTTGAAAAGTTTTGAGTAAAACGGAAAAACTATAGCATGTTAGAAAAATTTGAAATCCGATTAAAGGAATTACGCTTAGAGAGAGGTATGACGCAAGCCCAACTCGCGAATGAATTGGGCTTAAACAGCGTTTCTTATTTGCGTTACGAAAAAGGACAGCGCGAGCCGTCCATTTCTCTCCTAATCGTTTTTGCCAAATATTTTGACGTTTCGGTCGATTATCTAATCGGTTATCGGGATTTTTGACGGCTTTTTTGCGCCTCTTGCATCATTGCAATTTCGCGCACACGGCTCTGCCGCGAGCCGCTGTATTCGTATAAAAACAAATACAAGTCAAGAAAATTGCAAAGTCTATTTTGCAATTCTCTCAAAATCTATCGATTTGCAAAGTCTACTTTGCAAATCTCTCGAAATCTATCTGTTTGCAAAGTCTATTTTGCAATTTTTGCGCCTCTAAACAAGTGTCTTAAAAAAATAATAAACCCGCTACAGATTGTAACGGGTTAAAAAAAATCGAAATGTCCGGAATCATCGGCGGTTCTATTTTTTCGCTTGTATGCGGAGATCTACATATTTATCGGCGAGGAGATTTTTTAAAAGCGTCGTCAGCTCCTCCGCTTCGCCGTCTTTAAAGTCGCTTTTCTTAAAATCTACCGAATACGCTTTCGTCGGATAAATCGATATTTCGGTTTCGCTTTCGGTCACGCGATAGACCGATTGATACGAATGTGTAGCGACGGCTTTGCTTGAGCCGTCGGGATTTGCGATCGCTTGACTAAAAGAGGTATCCTCAAAGATATAGCGCAAGCGCATTCCTCCGACCGACGAACGGGCGTAGGATTTCGCCACGGTTTTCGCCATGATTTTCGGCAAAAACCAACCGAGTACAAACAGAGCGACACCAAAAACAATAAATATTACACCGAGCGACGGTATCACACTTGTCGTCATCCATATTCCGATTCCTATTAAAAAAGCTCCCATGACAAACGTAAAGACTTGCGTCATGCGCCCCGAAACCGCCGAGGCTTTGTTTTTTATATTGAGTTCAGTATCTGCAATAATTTTCATTTTCTTTTCCTCCTATAATTCAATAATGAAAGTATATATCAATATCTTAGATAAGTCAAGCCATTTCAATAAATTGTCCGCATAATAAATTACGGAATATACGAAACACCGGTTATTTTTTTAACCCCGATTCATCTTCTAAGCCTAACAAATAATCGGTTGTAATTCTCAACGCTATCGCCAATTTAACGATAACGTCCAAACTTGTTTTTGCCGTTCCATTTTCATATTGAGCAACTGTATTTTGTGCAACTCCGATTTTGTCAGCCAAATCTTTTTGCGACATGCCAAATTCCTTTCGCAGTTCTTTTATGCGTTGTCCCGTTTTCACCATATCAAAATCTATCATACAGATATTTTATAGATATTTCGTTCAAATGTCTTGACTTATCTGTGCCATAGATATATAATTATTTAAATCTGTGCAACAGATACTTTAATGCCATAAGGAGTACAAAAGTTTTTATGCAAGAACCGAAATGTAAAAATTGTAACTTTTATTGCGAATATTATACCAAGGGCTATGACGAATTTAACAGAACCCGTCACGGACTTTGCAACAAACATCACAAGGACAGCGACGACAAACAGCTTTGCGAATTTTGGAAGGACAACGAAAAGAGAAAAGAGTCCCGAAATCGAGTGATTTTAGAAACGATGGCAAAGATGGAGAAATATATCCGCGAGATTTCTCAAATTTTAAAAGAGGACAAGGGCGAATAAAAAATGGCGGATACAACGTCACGCTGCCTTAGAGTCTAAACATAATATTCTTCTTTTTGAGCGGAATTGTCAGCAGCGCGTAAAATGCCACGCAAATTATTTCCGCTATGAGCAAGCCGATTTGGTCGAGGGGTTTATTTTGAGTAAAGAGATAGACCGTGCCGCACAAAAGCAGCGACAGCAGCAGATACAAAAATATGTTTTTTCCGAGGGTTTCGAGAACGGGAATAGGGCGGTTTTTTATAAACAGCTTGTCGAGGATATACGCGATAAAGTATGCGGTATTTAAGACGAAAAACGACACGACCATATACGACGCGTTAAATATAGGATAGAATAACGCTTCGCCCCAAACGCTTTTTACAAGGAGCATTGCGCCGACCGCCGCCGCCGTTCCCACGGCGTAGTACAAAAATCCTTTTTCGGCAAGGTCGCCCATAACCGACGCCAAGAGTACGATACCGAGATAGCCGACGCACGCGCCTATACCGCCTTGATAGCCGTCCAAAATACTTATTTGCGCTCTAAAGGTCTGAAACAAAACCAAAACGACCACGCCTAAAGCGAGCCTGATCCAAGTATTGCGTCGGATAAAGCTAAACATAAACGGGATTAAAAGCAAGCCCGTAAAGCCTATGCTCTGTACGGTTTCCCAATCGGGAACGCTGCCGCCAAGCCCCTTTGACCTTATGTAGGTGAGGACGGTAAAGATTCCGATTATCGCCGCATTCCTCATAAAGAACTGTTTGTATGTATTTTTTCTGCCGTTTTTTTCAACACTTT
>JAITOQ010000112.1 GCA_031289865.1 Clostridiales bacterium | reverse complement strand
CCGCGCGCGCAAAATTCGCCCGTGGTATTCGGAGGAAGGGTTGCGCCGGACTCCGGGTCGACGATTTTTGCCTCGACGTGGGGAAGGGTTCGCCCGACGGTCGAAACGCGCCGTTCGAGAGAATCGTTTACCGTGGTTTGGGTGCAACCCGGGGCGGATTCGGTCTGACCGAATACGATTGTGATTTCTTTCATATTCATCTTATCCACGACGTCTTGCATAGATTTTACGGGACATGGCGAACCCGCCATTATACCCGTACGGAGAGTGGAAAAATCGTATTTTTCAAAATCGGGGTGTTCGAGCATAGCTATAAACATGGTAGGGACGCCGTTGACCGCCGTACATTTTTCGTCGGTGATTGCCGCCATGACGCTCGTAGGGCGGTAATGATCGATAGGAACCATAGAAGAGCCGTGCGTGACGCTCGCAAAGATACTCAGGACGAGTCCGAAGCAATGAAAAAACAGAACGCAAATACAATATCTGTCCTTTTCGGTGAGGTTCATGCAGTCGCCGATACTCTTGCCGTTGTTGACGAGATTGTAGTGGGTGAGCATGACGCCTTTGGGAAAACCCGTCGTACCGGAGGTGTATTGCATGTTTATCACGTCGTCGGGGTCGAGAGTCGCGTTTATTTTATCGAATAGAGCTACCGACGAAAGATTTTCGGGCTTTAAAAGCTCAGAAAAGCCTATCATGCCTTTGGGCGGCTCGGCTTGCTTTCCGGCATAAAAGACGTGCTTTATAAAAGGGAATTTTGGAGCGTGAATGATACCGCGGCTTTTTGAGACCTCCGGTATCAATTGATTGACGATATCGACGTAACTGCCGTCCTTTACCCCGTCGATTAGGAGAAGCCCTTTTGCGTCGCATTGCTTGAGCTGATATTCAAGCTCAAAAATCGTGTAGTTTGTGTTGACCGTGACCAACACCACCCCGATCTTTGCCGCCGCAAAAAGCGTCATGAGCCATTCGGGCGTGTTTGTCGCCCAAACCGCAATGTGGTCGCCCTTACGGTAGCCGAGCTTTAAAAAGCCGCGCGCAAGCCTGCCGCACTCGTCGTCAAATTGACCGTAGGTGCGTTCGTAATCGCGGTCGGTGTACTTGACCGCCGACCTATCGGGAAACCGCGCCGCAGTTTCGCTCAAAACTTGTCCCAATGTTTTTCTGAGTAATTCCGTCATATGTCCTTACCTTGACTTTTTTTAGAAGGATTTTAATAAAATTCGTTTTTAAAACATAGCTTTAACTTACAATTCGCATAATTCGCATATACAGTATAGCAAAAAACTTTGGGAATGGCAAGGGGTTTTTGAGGGTTTTTTATCAAGAAACAAGTTTACGACAAATTTCGAGTTTTTTCGCGGACAAGATTCAATTATTTTTTTTATAAGCTTGACAAGGAAAAAAAGATATGCTATACTCATGACACTTTATATCAGTCGCTTCAGCCGAATATGGGATTGGTAATCGGAAACAATGACGGGTCATATAATTATACGTCAGCGTTGGGTAGTGTGATCAAAGGCAATTTGCATGTAGTAAATGTTGTTTGGATTATTGTAACTTACAATCAAGCAAAGTATGTCGGCGGTGCGGTCGGTAAAGGCGCATAAAAGGCGGTAAGGTATGAAAAAAATTATAAAAATAATCGCTTGGACTGCCGTCGTCTGTATCCTCGGCTTAATCACATATGCGATAGTCAAATACGGTTATCCGGATAGACCGCCGTATAATCCGGAAACACCAATATATACAGAACAACAATTGACGTCGTCTTTTGAATTTGAACCGGAATATAACGGTGAATACCAATTTATTCCGATTGAAAGGTCAAGCGGGTGGACGGTGCCTACGGGTGAATATAATTTTAAAATAGCCGAGAATAGGGACGGGGAAGAGGTTGTTCTGTGTGACGGCGATCAAAACAATTCGATTTATCTCTTTGCGGGACAAAAGTATCAAGTAACGGCGGTTACAAAGACTGCATGGGGGCGCAACACTATCTCACAATTGCTATTGTATCCGATTCTATTTAAAAAAGTTGATAGCATAGCATTGCATCTTGAGGCGGGTGAAAAAATAACCTTTCGATATGAGGATTCAATAAAGCATAGCGCAAGGAGATTTTCTTGCGATTCTCCGAATGTAAATATCGTTAAAATGGATGATCTATATCGCTCTTATGATTTGGATTATTCTTGCGAGGTGGGCGGAAAATCGATAGAAATTCTTTTTGAATCGTATATTTATTTTATGGTGATTTTGGAAAATATAGGAGACACGGCGGTCGATTTTTCATTCGCGGTTAAACCGGTAGAGGAATTACAAGACGGCATGGAATTTGATCCGACGCAAGAAAGACAGTATTTTAGGCTGGAAGCTCCGTGTAGCGGAGTGTATCGGCTTATAATCGATACAGAGTATACGGAATTGTCAGTCAAGATTTTTCACGGTGCTGAGGACAAAACGGAATATTTTACGATAGAAAGCGGTGACGGGATTTTGACAATCGAACTCGAATATATAACCATTGTCCCCCCCGAATATTCTTCAAACACCGCATATTATATCTGCATTCAAGAGAGCGGTGAGCCGACGGACGAGATTTTGAAGTTTCATCTCATCTATGTCAGTCAAGTTCCTCAAATTTGATTAGTTACACAAAACGCGGATTTTTAAGCGAAGTCCGCGTTTTATTTTTTTATGATTTCGTAAAAACTTCCCCTCACCCCTTGCAAAACTGTAAATTTTGTGCTAAACCGTTAATACTATACCATATAAACGACGAAGTATTATACTTAGATCGAACGGGATCTCATTCAGAGCTGTTTGACTAAAAAAGAGGGTATCGGGCGATACTCTCTTTTTTTCGGCGGTTTATTTTGCAAGCGGAATATACGAGCCTTTCGAGTACTCTTCGCGTCCCTCTTTGATGATTGATTTTTCTTTTAGAGTTAGATTTGTTTCAATTAAGAGGGTTTCGCTTGCTAACATTTCGAGTATAGGCTTTAGCGCGTACAATTTGTTGTCGGGAATGTCGTTGAGATAGTTTGATATTTCTTGTCTTATTGTCATTTTTTGTTACCTCCTATTTATAGATTTGACCTCTTAGCCCTATATCATGGATAATTATACTATTGTTTATGATATCAAACAGTATTCTGTAATTTCCGATTCTTAATCGGTAGCCGTCTTGTCCCGACAAGGATTTTATATCACCTTGAGGCGGAGACTCGGATAATCTTATCAAAGCTGATTTTAACCGACTTTTTATAGGCTCGTTTAGTTTTTCCAAATACTTGTTTGCTTTTGGCGATAACTCTACGTTCATTAGCGCAATCCTTATTATATAGTATTAACAGTTTAACACAAAATTTACGGTTTTGCAAGGGGTTTTCGGTGATTATTTTTTGAGGTTTCTGAAAAATTTTTCAAAAGGTATTTACAAATGCGGGAGAAATGTTGTATACTTATATAATAAGAACGCGAGGACTTGTTTTTTGCGTGATTTTAGACGAAAAAGGCGATTTTTAGTTACGGAGGATTTTTTATGACAAAGAAAAAAGTGATTTTGATTGTCGCTATGCTTGTGATTTTTGTGGGCGCGGTGAGCGCGGGGGTTGTCTTGTGGCGAAACAACGGTTGGCGGAGGACTCCGACACAGCTTTTGACGGGGACAAAATTCGTTTCGGTTTCGGCGGGTGTGAATTATGTCCTATTGATTGATGAGGACGGCGCGCTTTGGAGCGGCGGCGAAAACGAATATGGTCAGCTCGGAAACGGGACTATGGAGAAAGGCAGTTTCGAGATTTCTAAAATCAATAACGGGATAAAATATAATTCGGTATCGGCAAAGGTCTTGCGTAGCTTTGCGATAGACATTGACGGTAATCTTTGGGGTTGGGGAAATCTCTTTTCAGGGGGCAATATCATCGGAGGAAGTCCCGCGATAATTATGAACGGAATAAAGGTTAAAGCGGTTTCGGCGGGTTGGAATCATACTCTTATTATCGACGAAGACGGCGGTCTTTGGGCGAGAGGTTCAAACGAGAACGGTCAGCTTGGAGACAAAACCGAAAACTATGCGTTTGAGTCTATACGGGTTGCGGAGAGAATGCAATTTAAAACGGTTTCGGCGGGCTACCGCCACAGCTTGGGGATAGACGTTGACGGAAATCTTTGGGCGTGGGGCGGCAACGAGTACGGACAGCTCGGTAACGGCGAGTACGGCGAAAGCAGTTTGCCTATTTTGATTAAATACGGAACAAAATTTGTCGAGGTATCCGCGGGAGCGGAACAAAGCGTTGCGCTCGATGAGGCGGGCAACGTTTGGACGTGGGGAGCAAACGACGCGGCGCAAATCGGCGACGGCTCAAAGGGGCAAAGCCGCAATACGCCGACTTTGGTCGCAAAAGGGATAAAAACCTTGGCGCAGAATGTCTATTATCACAATGCGGTGATAGACGAGACGGGTAATATTTGGAGCTGGGGATACAACCGCGACGGGCAGACGGGGAGCGGATTGTTCTTTGGGATAGAGAAGAAGCCGACTAAGATTCGGACAAAAACGACTTTTAAAGCGGTTTCGGCGGGGAGTTCCTTTAGCGCGGCGATAGACGTTGACGGGAATTTTTACATGTGGGGACGCAAAATTTAGAAAAAAGTATTATTATTCTTGACAAGAATTCAAAATACCTTTATAATAATACGGATATATTACTATGGCTACCAAAACCATATAAAAAGAGGTTTTAATGAAGAAGCACTATATAAAAATTTTGGTTTTCGCATTGTGCGCGGTTATGCTTTTTGCGTTGTCGTCGTGCAACAAGTCTATCGGAAAAGCCGATAAGGACGCGGCGGTCAGTTACAACGGTTCGCTCATGGTGACGCAAGGCGCATACGTCTATTTTGTCAACGGCATGACCGAACAAACCGCGGATAACAAAAACGGCGACGTTGTAAAAGGCGCGATTTACCGCGCAAAAATCGACGGCAGCGGTAATATCTCCGACGTAAAAGCCTTGGTAAAGCAAGCATATTTTACTTCGTATACGGGCGCGGGGCTGTATGTGTTCGGGGAATGGCTGTATTATGTCACTCCGAATACCGCAAAGGACAAAAACGGTACGCTTTTGAGCGACCAAACTCTCGTTATGCGCGTAAAAACCGACGGGACAAAAAGTCAAAAGATAGCGACCTTAAAAATCGCGGCGGGATTCACCTACAAAATCACGGCGAGTTCGTTTTATTACCTCGACGGGACGGATTTAAAGTCTATCGACCTCTCAAAGAATAACTTTAAGACTAAGGTGATTGCTGAAGAGGTCGCGAGCTTTGTCGTTCCGAAAGCCTCGTCGTATTCGCCGAACGGAAATCCGTCGATTTACGATTATGTCGTCTATACAAAAAGTGCGGACGAAGCCAAAACGGGCATGACCGTCAACGAGGTTTTAGCGACGAACGGGAGCGATACAAAGACCTTGATCGGTAAGTCCGCATACTTTAACGAGAGCAGTTGGGAGAACGATATAAATAATCTCCGCATTTTTACCGTGTCGAGCGCGGCATACGACGGCACCGACCTCGTGGTCTACACGTCGAGAAAAAGCACGGGACCCGCGGGAGAGATAGAAGAGGGTGCGTTTGCGTATAAGTTTTACGAGAGCGCGGGATACGCTCTTAACCTCGATAACGTATGGCATTTAGCTACCACGGCTCCGTCGTCTTATCAGTCGCTTGGGTTTGGAAGAGGGATTCTTGTCAGCGAAAACAGCGCGGTCAACTACTATGCGGGAATGCTTGAAAAGGAGTCAAAAAACATCACAAAGGATAAAAAGATAAACGAACCCGCGTTTTTACCGATAAAGGTGTTTAATGCGGAAGCCAATATTTTGACCTTGAATCAAGTAGGCGAAACGCAATACGTTATGTATTTCACGCCGAGTACGAGCAACGGCGCGTTGCAAAAAGCAAAAATCGATTTGATAGGAAACGAGGTAGACCCTTACGATGCGGACGAATTCAGACCGCTTTCGGACGGGCATATCACCGTGTTGGTTCAGTCCGACGTGGTCGTCTCATGGATAGCACCGTTTTTTAGAGACTATAACGGAACACAGTATTGCTACTTTATCTACGCTAAAAACTACAACTACCTCTACAGAGCCTCAACCGAAACGGCAGAAGGCGTCTATATCTCCGAAAGCAAGGACGGAGTAAACGTGTTTTTGATAGGGGTAATGAACGACGCGGACAAGACAACCTACGACGCGAGAATAAAAGCGGAAGAAGAGGCGGCGGCAAAGTAAAAAGCCGTCGGTTTTCCGACAGCTTGCGATTACTGCAATAAATATTAAAGTTTTTTGGAAAAGGGTGCGAGAGAGAACTTTTGCTTACAAAGGTTCTCTCTCGCATTATCTTTTCTCAATAAAAAATTAAATCTTAGAAGTAATGATTCGCGCTCAAGTGTTCGCGGACGCGCTCTAATGTTTCGCCGAAGCGTTGGAAGTGGACGATTTCGCGTTCGCGGAGAAAGCGTATCGGGGCGGCGACGTCGGGGTCGTCTATCATATCGATGAGATACTCGTAGGTCGAGCGGGCTTTTTGTTCCGCAGCCATATCCTCATAAAGGTCGGTGATAGGGTCGCCCTTGCTTTGAAAAGCCGCCGCGGTGAATGCGTCGCCGCCCGCGCTTTGGGGAAAGATCCCCAAGCCGTGTTCGACATAAAACGGCTCATAGCCGCCCGCCTTTATTTCCTCGATCGAGAGGTCGGCGGTCAGCTGCTTGACGATTGCGCCGATCATTTCGAGATGACCGAGCTCCTCCGTACCGATATCGGTGAGCGCGGCTTTTGCCTCACGCGTGACCGTCGTGAACCGCTGGCTCAAGTAGCGGAGCGACGCGCCGAGTTCGCCGTCGGGCCCGCCGTATTGCGTGATTATCAGCTTTGCGAGCTTTGGGTCACGCTTTTTGATGTTAACGGGGAATTGCAATTTTTTATCATATATCCACATTTTATGTATTCGCTCCTTTTAATTAAGACCGTTTTCCCAAGACCACGGTTCGTCGATCCAACTGAATTTTCCGTTTAAAAACGCGTGTCTTGATGTCAAGCTTCCGTGTGCTTTTTCGTATTCCGCACGGAGATTAGCCGCATCGGATATCAATTTGTTGTATTCGGTGAGTGCCGCGGCGTCGTCGGGGTGGGTGTCTAAGTACAGCTGTAAGTCCGCCGCGCAAAAATCAAGCTGTGTCAGCTTTAATAGCGTTTGATCCATAGTTTCTCCTTTATTACTTTTTAGTGTGTCCCGGTTTTGCGTAAGGCATGTCTAATTCTTGAAAAAAGTGCCTTGCATGAGCGCCTTGTCGGGACTGTAAAGCGCCTCGAATTTTTGTTCGGGAACGTAAGCTTGCGCGAGAGCGGTCTTTTGCGGCATAGGTCGATTTGGCATTGCGCCGCCCGCAGCTCCGTTCGGTTTGCGGTATTCAAACATAATAATCTCCTTTTTTTAAAATGGTTTTATTTCTTTTTTTTCGGATTTTGTCCGTTTCTTTGTAACATTGTTAGTTTATTCCTATTTTGGTATTTAAGTTACTTTAAAGAGGAATTCCGTTGGTAATTTTCGGCAACGGCAACGTGACGTTGCATCCGTATTCGCAACCGATAAAGTATAGGAGCGTATTTTAGTAGCCCGTTCACCG
>JAITOQ010000110.1 GCA_031289865.1 Clostridiales bacterium | reverse complement strand
GTATAATGGTAGAACAAGAGAAAAATTTTTTGAGACAAAGGAGTCACTATTATGCCAGAATGGGGAATGTATGCGATATTCGGCGTGTTGATCGTCGGTATGATCGCGTTTCAGTTCATCTCTAACAAAAAGAAAACCAAACAACGTCAAGAGTTGTTAAACAGCATGGGAGTCGGTTCGAAGATCATGACGATCGGCGGCATGTACGGCGAAATCATCGGGACAACCTCCGACAACAGATTTATTTTGAACGTCGGTCTCGGCGATCAAAAAACCGTCATCGTTATCGACAAGCAAAGCATTCGTAACGTCGTCCAACCCGCGTTCAATACGACCGCGCCGACAACCGCGACCGTCGAAACAACGGTAGAAAAAAACGAAGAAAGTAAATAATTTTTTCGGAAGAAGAACGTGCGAAGTTTTTTGCGCGTTTTTTTAGTTAAGAGGACATTACAAAAAGCCGATATCATTTTAAAGTAGGTGACGATGACTCATCGTCCCGTATCCGAATAAAAAAATGAATTCTAATAAAAAAATTTAAGGAGGTCATTTTTATGGACATCAAAAATCCTACTATCAAAGCTTTATGGGATAGGGCAAATTGGAAAGGACAAGCACACGGTAAGTCGCCGAAGATATTGGGCCTTTTTATGCTCTTGCCTATAATAGCATTAATTCTCGGAATGTGTTTTTCGGGAGGGAAAGAGGAGATTCTTTTAGGTTGCGGTGTAGGTATCATAATTTATGCGGTGATAATCATTGTGGTAATGAGAAAAATTCAATGGAACAACAGTATATTAATATTCGCCGCCGATAACGAGGGTATTTATTTTACAAACGCAGATTCCAAGAGAGCGACATGGTTTCAAGATAGTTATTCCAATATAGCGGGATACCAATATACCAAAAACGATGACGCGACGGGAACCTTTGTTATCCTATTAAAAACGCGTTCAAATGCGGGAAAAGTATACGGTAACCTAAAGAAACTCAAAATGATAAAGGTCGACCACCCCGACGGACTAAAACAGATATTGGATCAAAAAAGGATTCCGAACATAAAATAAGGTGCCGTTGCGCTTCGGTCCGCATTTCAAACCCCTTTTACAAATTTTTTTCAAAAATAATAAAAAATTTGTTCCATAACTATTGAAAAAATTGCAGTTTTATTATATAATAGTAGCGATAGATTTGTAAAAGGGTCTTTCTTTACAAGGAGGAAGCTATGCGGGTTTGCTATAAGTGTAAAAAATTCCTCGATTCGAGTGCGGATTTTTGTCCGACTTGCGGAAGCCGTTCTATGTTTGTCGACGAAAACGAACGGGTTTGTTTTGAATGCCGTAAATTTTTTAAGGACAAAGAGATTTGTCCCGAATGCGGCGGTACGCTGTATGGAGCGGACGGAGCGGTTGTTTCCGCGGTAGCTGTCTCACCGAAAGATACGGCGGTCGCGGAAAAGAAGAGCAAAAAAGAAGAGAAAGCCGAAGCCAAAGCCGGCGACAAGAAAAGACGCGGCGAAGAAGCCGCGGCTAACAAAAAACGCGATGAGAAAAAGGAAACGGAAAAGGTTGAAGCCGCCGCTATAGAAAAAGCCGAAGAAAGCAATGCGAAAAAAGCCGAGGTAAAAGAAGCTCAAAAAGCCGAAGCCAAGACCCGGAAAACCGAAGAAAAAGAAGCTCAAAAAGCCGAAGCGAAGGAAACCAAAAAAGCCGAGGCAAAAGCGGAAAAAGAACGCGAAAAAACCGAAAAGAAGAATGCCGAACGCGAGGAAGAAGAAAAACAAAAAAAGAAACGCAAAAGGGGAAAACGCGTCTTGCGGTTTTTTGCAAAGGCGGTTGTCTTTTTGGTTTTTGTCGGACTTATTGCGGGGATCGTCTTTACGGTCACGACCGTGCCGTGGGGCAGAAAGACTTTGGATCGGTATGCAAAGGCGGTAAACGAGTTGAATGTGTCCAAGCTTGCAAATACGATTTATTTTGAGAGCAAGGAAGCGCGTGCCGACTACATAGAGGAGCAGAACGAGTCCTTTGACGGAAAGAGCGATATAACTATGTCGGTCAAGTCTTTCAAAGCCGTAGAAGCGTATCTCAAGTACATCTATGCCGACGCCGAAATCGAATACAAATATACGGATACAAACGGGGAACAAGATTTTTCGGGCGTATATAAGCTCCATTTTATCAAGACGGGCGGCAAGTGGTATCTCTCGTCGGACATCGACTTTGACGAAAAACAAAACGAATTTCCCGACGGATTGTCCCACAACGGTATCGACCTCACAATCAATGGCGCGGCAAGGAGCGGAAACGGCTTTACTTTTACAAGGACGTCGTCATCGTCGGAATTTAATCTCGCAAAGCGTATCGAGTGCGCGAAGAGATCCTCATATATTGTGGAGGACATCAACGGCTTATCCCTCGATAAAGAAGATTTGGAAAATCTTACCCTAATCGCGGGAGAAAATAAATACTTTATCACAGTGACCTCTCACGCGGGAAATAAACGGATCTATACCTTGACCGTCGTCTTAGAAAGCGTGGTGTAAAAGGGGAATGTTTTTTATTTTTTTTTGACAAGAAAAAGGTCGGAGTTCCCCCGACCTATGACATGTTTTTTTAAAAATACGAAAGTTTTTGAAAAGAGTGCAGAGAAAAAATTTGTTCACAAATTTTGTCTCTGCATTTTTCTTCTCTTTATTTTTACAGCACACTCCTCACAAATCTTTCAAACGCAAATTGACCTTCGTCGGTGTTTTTAAAGACGGCGGTGCATTCTAAGATTTTTTCACAGACCGTATTTATGTAGTTGGTCACGGCTTTTTCGGCGGTTTTTTGGTCGATACCGATACCGTATTCATCGGCGAGGGCGGAGAGGGCGCGGGCATGTTTTTGGAGCGGGTGATTTTCGCTCAACTCATTTGTGCCGAGGGTTTTTTCGCCGATTAAGTAACGAACCATTTCCGCGCTTTCCTCATACAGTCTGCCGGGGAGGATAAAGAGACCCATGACCTCTATGATTCCTATGCCTTCCTTTTTGATATTGTGGAGCTCGACGGGCGGGTGAAAAATCCCGAACGGGTGAGCCTCGTCCGTGCGGTTATTCCGCAGTATAAGGTCGAGAATATATTCGTTTTTTTCTAAGCGCGCTATCGGGGTAACGGCGTTGTGCGGAGTTTCGCCCGTGTGAGAGAGAATACCGACGCTTTCGTCGTCGTAGGCTTGCCACGCGTCAAGAATTTCGCCGG
>JAITOQ010000037.1 GCA_031289865.1 Clostridiales bacterium | reverse complement strand
AAAAATATAAATTTTATAAACAATATTAGGGAGGGCTTTATGCAGCTCAAAGAAATCTACATTTTAAAAACCGCCGCTACTCAGCGGACGGATAACACGGTCACAAAAAAAGGCGTACGGATCGGGGTATTGACGAGTAGGCTTTTTAGGGTCGAATTTGACCGCGGAGACGCGTTTTTGGACGAGGCGACACAAACGGTACTTAAGCGCGATCTCGGAGAGGCGAAGTTTTCCGTAAAAGAGAAAAACGCGGGCAAGCCGTGGCACTCCGTCGCCGTCGAAACCGCCGACGCCGTTCTCACGGTCTTTCCGCAAATCAAGCGGTATAATATCGTCCTAAAAAAAGGGAACGTAAAAGCGACCGACCGCAATATCAATGCGGGAAATCTCCGCGGGACGCGCCGAACCTTGGACGGCGCGATAGGCGATACGCATATAGGCTACGGGATAATGTCGCGCCGCGGGATTGCGCGCTACGACGACGTAAAGTCGCTTGTGATAGGTCGTGACGGAATGATCACGCGGCGTACCGCGTCGCGGGACAAGGACCTATACATATTTGCATACGGACATGATTTTACGGGCGCGCTCAAGGATTTTTACGCGCTGACGGGTGAAAATCCGCTTTTGCCGCGTTATTCGCTGGGCAATTGGTGGAGCAGATACCGCGAATACACGGATACGGAATATCTTTCGCTCATGGACAAATTCCGCGACAAGGGAATCCCTTTCTCCGTGGCTACTATCGACATGGATTGGCATATCGTAGACGTCCCGCAAGGGTACGGCGGCAGCCGTATGGGCGGCGGAACGGGCTGGACGGGCTACACTTGGAATAAAAAATTGTTTCCCGACCCCGAAGGATTTTTAAAGAAATTAAAGGACGACGGCTACCGCGTCACCTTAAATCTCCACCCCGCGGACGGCTGTAGGGCTCACGAGGAGTGTTATGAGGCGGTTGCGGATTATATGGGCGCGGACAAGTCAAAGCACGAGCAGATCATTTTTGACATGACGAATCCAAAATTTATCAACGCGTATTTCGAGCTTATGCATACCCCTCATGAAAAGGCGGGCGTGGATTTTTGGTGGATAGATTGGCAGCAAGGAAAAAAGACGGCGGTGGACAATCTCGACCCGCTGTGGCTCTTAAATCATTATCATACTCTCGACAATGCAAAGGACGGAAAGCGTCCGCTCATTCTGTCGAGATACGCGGGAGTGGGGAGTCACCGCTATCAGTTGGGCTTTTCGGGCGACACATATATAGGCTGGAAGCTGTTTAATTTTATGCCGTATTTTACGTCTGTGTCCTCAAACGTGGGTTTTACTTGGTGGAGCCACGATATCGGCGGTCATCATTTCGGTAAAAAGGACGGCGAATTATATGCGCGGTGGATACAATTCGGCGCGTTTAGCCCCGTCATGCGTCTGCACGGTACAAAGGTTGCTTTCATAAATAAGGATCCGTTTACATATCGTCCCGACATTGCCGAAACCGCAAAGAAATATTTGCGCTTGCGTCACGAGCTGCTCCCGTATCTGTATACTATGAATTATTTAAACCACACGGAGGGCTTGCCGCTCATCCGTCCGATGTATTATGAATACGACCGCGACGAGTATTACAAAAAAATCTATCGGAATATGTATCTCTTCGGTACGGAGCTTTTGGTCGCGCCTATCACAAAAAAATCCTCCGACGTGTTTAACCGCGAGGTTGGCTCTACCGAGGTGTTTTTGCCGAAAGGACGTTGGACGGATATCTTTACGGGCTACGTCTATCACGGCGGGCAAGTTCGGCTCAACCGCGGTACGGACAATATTCCCGTCCTTGCGCGTGAGGGCGCAATACTCGTGACCACGCCCAAAGCCGAAACCGACACGACCAATCCAAAGGAGCTTACGGTAAGGGTTTTTCCGGGAAAAGACAACGCGTTTACGCTCTATGAGGACAACGGCGAGGATTTTGAATACAAGAGCGGCGCGTATTACAAGACCGAAACGAGCTTAAAAGGAAATGCGGAAAATTTCACGGTGACTATTCGCCGTGCGGACGCGGATATAGATGCGTCGGGCAAGAAACAGTCGGGAGACACTTCGGTTATCCCAAAAAACAGAAGCTACACGATACTCTTAAACAACGTAGTCAAAGCCTCTCTCGAATTGACTATAAACGGAGTCAAGACGGATATAGAAACAAGCGCGACGGAGGACGGACGGTCGACGAGCGTCACGGTCAAAAATGCGGGGACAAAGGAAATAGTATTAAACGTAACCGCCGCCGAAAGCTACAAGGTCGACAAAGAACAAGCCGTCTTTTCCGCATTTGACCTCCTCGATATCGGCTTTATGAAAAAACGTGCCGTCTACAAGCTGTATCAAAAACGCGGGGTTGTCCCACGCGCCATAAAAGGGATAGTAGACGAGATCGGAAAGATAGAGTAAGGCAAAGGGTATTGATATGGACGCAGAAATAGAAATTTTAAAGGATCTTGTCGAGGGGCGAACCGATATATTTGAATTTATCGAGCTTTTTAAAGTCAGCGATACCTTAAGAAGCCGCCTTGACAGCAATCGTGAGTTTTATTATAAACACATATATTTAAAAAATTACGGATACAGTGTAACGGCTTATATATTGCTGCAAAACGCAAAATCCGCAGGCGGGCAATTAAATGTGTTCGGAATCATAGAAAGCTATTTAGAGGCGAATAAAATTATTTTTAAGCCGACGGATTATTATAAAAAAAGATATATTCTTTTACTTGATATTCAGCCGCAGTTTTTATACAGTTCGTGCGGACAAGTAGAGGAATACTTAGAAAAAAATGTTATCGATACGATTCCGGAAGAATTTAATAAAAGCAAAACAAAACGGATACAGTATTGCAAAGCAAAGATAAAAGAGCTTTTTAGGTGTGAAACAAAATATCCGTATTGGCTTCAAAACTGCGAATGGCCTTTTAACGAAAAAGGCGAGCCTATGACGTTTCTCTATCAAAAGAGAAAGAAAGAGGGCGACTATATAAAGTATCTCTATTATTTTTCGGATAAAGACACGGGGGAAATCGTCGAGGTGGAGCAGTATGATTAGGCTTCGTTATTTATTTGTTTCGGGGGTATAGATATGGACGGCTATACGGAGATAATGGTCGATTTTGCCGAGGGAAGAATAACGGCTGAATTATTTGTTGACGTTTTAAGGAGTTCTATAGATATTCGGGAGATATTAAACGAAAAAATCGGCAGAGACGTTTCGTCATACATTTTAACAAGGAATGTCAATTCCGTTAGCGGTTGTTTTAGCGTTTATAGTATCATCGCCGACTACTTAAAACTTATAAACGTGAGCTTTGTCGCCGACGAAGGTTATCTTGAACGGTTTCGTTTTCTTCTTGACGCAGTGTGCGGTTATTTGGAGGAGGATTCGGCGGTCGAGAGATATATCGATGAAAAAATAATCAAGACAATGCCGGATAATTTAAGTAAGACAAAACAAATAGCTTATTGTAAAAAACGTCAAAAAGAGTTGTTTAGATACGACGATAAACCGCCGCGTTGGATTCAAAATTGCGAATGGGCTTTTAACGAAAAAGGCGAGCCTATGGTCTTTCGGTATCAAAAAGAAATTCAAGAGGGAGCTTTTACGAAATTTTTATATTACTTCTACGACCCGTTGACGGGAGAAACCGTCGAGGTGGAGCAGTATGACTAAGGGATACGGATTTTTGAGGGCGATATGACAAACTACTGTTCGGTCGGATTTTGTTTTGATAAAAACAAAAAAAACGATATCATACAAACCTTGCTCTCGTATTTTTGCGCGGAGGAGATAGAGGCGCAAGCGTGCTTTGATTGCGAAAAGGGAGATTGGCGAGAGGTGCGGTCGGAAAAAATCGACATTTCGGAATTTGAAATGCTTGATATCAATTTTTGCACGAAAAAGTACGGAGAGGCTTTGACCGTAAGGGTAGAGAAACAAAACGCCGATAACGAATACGCGGTATTGTTAAGCTTTGAGGAAGAGCCGCTATTAAAGGTCACGGGCGGTTTAAAAAATTGTTATGAGCGATTTTCCGAAGCGGTAAAGCATGTGATTAAAAACGAGCCGTTAATTTGCGCTTTTTGCGACAACAACGCCGATTTTGATCGGGGAACGGAGGAGATACTTCAAGCTCCGTTTAAACGCTATTCTATCGTTTGGCACGGTGTCAAAGAAAATCAAATCGAGGTGTTTCTTTCGCCGTGGGAAATAGACGGCTTTACAAAACGGCAAAAAGAGAGCGAGGTCTTTACGATAGGAGATTAGATTATGAAAGATTTAATAGAAGAAGTTGAAGAAGAAATCGCAAAAATCAATGCTTATTTAAGTAAAAATCAATGGATGGATTTTGAAATAAAGCAAGTAAACTCGGCGCAAATAGTTATGATCGGCAGCATTGACTTACTATTGGAAGGCTATGAATCCTTAGAGATAATAATTGATCAGCCGACTTATATGGCAAGCAATATTTCCGAATGGCATACGGATACCTCAAAAGAAGTTTTTTTCTGTGAATCGATTTCGGACGGGTATTATAAATTTACCGTTCTTGATGACAACGGAAAACTCAATATCTACATCGGTACGTCAATTAAAGTAAAAATATTAAAACCTATTGAGTAGCAAAGGTTATGCAAACAGCTAAAGAGGAAGAGTCAGTAATTCTTTTAGAGGTGAAGAAATGAACGAAATAGAAATTTTTGCACACGACGGCTCCGATGAATATGAGTATGAGTTCGGAATCCAAAAAGGATATTGGTACAATATTTATGTTCGCAAAAATGATAAGATTTTCCGAGTAAATATTATGACGCTTATAAGATTGACGCAAGATTGTGAGGCTGATTTGAAATGGTTAGGCTGTTATATGAACGACCCGAATCTTGTTGTGGTAGACGAAGCAACGAAAGCTCAAATAATAAAAACCTTATTAAAGCAAAATGAAGAGGGTTTCTTTGAACATTTAGCTCCATGCAACAATAAAGATGAAATAGTATATTCGAGGATGGAAAGACATTGGCTTAAAGAGGATAAAGAGACATTTAATTTAAACGAGTTAGATAAGATTTATCCTTATTAAGAATATGCGGTAGTAAAGAGAAAAAAATATGTATGTATATATTATCAAGACAGAAATAGAGTTTTTGTATACGGACGAAATAACGGGAGACCGAATTTTTGATATATACGAGGACGAAATCAACAAGGCTTTCGACGCATTTAGCGCGTCTTTTGAGGAGAACGGAAAATTAAGTTATGAATTTTTGGGCGGGACTGAAGAGGAGCATGAATTTTGCAAGGCGCACAATATTCATGACGGCGTACAGATTAACTTTATCGCGGAAAACGATTTGCGGAAGGGCGAGGTGAAAAGGCTGAAAGAACATCTCGTAAAATATTTGTGCGGCTCGGAACGCGAATTAAAGAAAAAGAATATTGTTTCAAGCGTTGTTTCCGTTAAATCAAAGAGGTTCAAAAAAGACGAGAATAAATGGGGGAGTTGTGCAGCTTGCGGAGCGCGGACTTCGGATTGGCGCGAAAAACATACGGCGGCATGGCGCGGCGAGCACTTTCTTTCAAACGGCGCGAGGATAGACGGTAAATGGTATTGCGACCTTTGCTTACCCGAAGAACATATCAATCATTTTTAGCGCATTTGCCTTTTTAACGGCTATTCGCCTAAACCGATTTTATTAAATTTTCGATTTTTCATAAACAACTTGATTTTAATTGCCGAAATTTCATTGACTATTCTTTGAATTTGGTATATAATTATTCATAACGTAAATTGGGAATTGCTTGCGAGGCGGTCCCGACGGATAAAAAGCAGTAAAAAACGGCGACGACAGCCGTGGAGGCTCAGACAGTGACTAAGAAAAAAGCTAAGCTTCAACTCATCATTTTGAGTATCGTCATTTTGTTGTTGACGGTAGCGATTGTTATGCCTAAGGGTACTCAGATCTTTAATAGCGATTATGACTATAACGGTCTGTGGCACGACATCAAGCTCGGTATCGACCTCAAAGGCGGCGTATACGCCGTTTATAACGTCGAAAAAAATTCCGACGGCGACGAGGTGACGGATTCCGCGGTAGCGGGTACGGTCGATCGTTTGACGAGGGTGTTATTTAACCGCGGCTATACCGAGGCGACCGTTGTCGAACAGTCGAGCTTAGGCGGTACGCGTCAGATCCGCGTAGAGGTCCCCGACGTTGAGGATCCTCAATCATTGTTTGATTTACTCGGACGTCCCGCGCTATTGGAGTTTAAAGACCCCGACAATTTAGATACCGTCTATGTCACGGGTCAAAACGTGACGGAGGCTTATGCGGGCTACAGCGGTACCGATCCCGTCGTCGTATTGAAGTTTGACGCGGACGGTACGACGGCGTTCCGCGACGCGACCACGGCTAAGGTCGGCAG
>JAITOQ010000030.1 GCA_031289865.1 Clostridiales bacterium | reverse complement strand
TTAATTGTATGGGAGAGAAATCAGCCAAGAGTGTTTCTATCGTAACCTCAAAAGGCGAAGAGATAAAGACATACGATACAATAAATTTATATGCTGCAGAGGTCGAGAACTTTGTGAAGCACTATTTTTTGAAAGACGAGGCAGCATTTTTGGGGACATCATATGATGACGCTATTTATGGTCTGCAAATTATAGATGCTATAAGAAAATCAAATCTCGACGGGAAAGCACACGAGATTATTTGAGGAGAAAAAATGCGCAACAATACAGAAGATACGACTATCGCGAGCTTAGCATCGAATTTATTTGACCGCAAACAACAGAATGCGAAAGGCTATATATTGTTGCTAGGGGCAGGAGCATCGCTTAGTTCCAATTGTCCCACTTGGGCACAGCTTTGTGCGCAATATTGCAATGAGCATTCACTTTCGGTAGATGATAATTCCGTTGATGCCGTGAAAAAACATGTGGCATCCCGCTTAATAAATAAGATTGATATGTTTGCGTCAATGGCAAAGCATCTTAAGGGGAAGACGCCCTCTATTGGTTATAAGCACTTAGCGAATTTGGTGAATCAAGGTTATTTCCCTATTATTCTTACAACGAATTTTGATTGTTTATTGGAAATGGCTATTTCAAAGATAGTAGAACTTGATGATATTAAGGTTATGGTCAGAGGGGAGATCCCTGATGATACAATTGCCGAAACATTGGGGCGTGACCTTCCGAATAAGGTTAACATTCTAAAGATGCATGGGAATTTGACTTCGGGTGTATTTTTTATCACTGATAATGAGATTGGTACAATTACCGATTCATTAAAACGGTTGTTGCAGCAGAAAGCAAAACAGGGATGCATTATTGTCGGATCAAGTATGCAAGACTCAGAAATCAACAGCATGCTTAATGGTGATGCAGTATATTATGTTAATCCGACAGCTCTGAGCGAAATGAACGGAGTATTGTCTATATTAAGTGTCATTACTACTGATAATATTCGCCAAATAACTGGAAAAGATGGTAATTTTGACGATTTTTTTATAAAGCTAGATATTGAACTTCAAAAAAAATATGTCACGGCAAGTGATCAAAAACAACGTCGTAAAATCATCGAAAAGCAAATAATTGATAAACAAGAAAGAGGATCTGGGTACATTAACTACGCCAATCTCACAGAAATTGTAAATGGTTTTATAGGAAAAATTCGTAGTTTTAATCCCGATTGCTTAGTTTTTGTAAACGACCCAACGGCTCCTGGTGGCATGGAAGTAAAACGGCGGCTGCATGAGAAGTTTAAGGATAAACATATTGCCACTATTTTGGTTGAAGGCGACCCGCCAACAAGGACTCACAATAGGTGTGTGCGAAGCAGCAAAGAAGATTTAGGTATATCAAGCAGTCCCGATAAGATTCTCGTCATCGATTCGATTACTTTTTCTGGTAAAACTCTTGAATTGGCTCTAAAAAAAATTCGGGAGTGGTATCCTTGTGCAACAACGAAACCCGCTGTATTAATAGTTGACGAGGTGTTGGATGAAAAAATAAAAAATGATGAGACTCATTCGCTTTTTGGCATAATAGCTGGGAAACTCACAGATCGATGCGAAATATTTTTTCCTTGGGGCGTGACGCAAGCAACAGGTGAAAGGACCAGAAGTTTTATTGGGCTATGCAATAGTTATGATATTTGTGTGGCACGTCGTCCTTGGGGTAGTATTGAAATACTTGCAGACGAAAAACAATGTTCCGTTAGAATATTGACAATTGAGGCAGACAGAAGTTTAAGCTTTCAAAGACATTTATGTCGTGATGAATTTTTTGTTTCCATTGATGATAATATTGGTCTTGAAATTTGTGGCGAGAATTTAGACGATATTAGCGAGTATAAGTCATTTAGTGATATTACGATGATTAAGTCATTGGTTTTGGAAAAAGGGGATTACATACTTATTCCAAGAGGGATATGGCATAGGTTCAAGGCGAGCAAGGAACGTGTTAGAGTTTTAGAAGTCGGTTACGGGATATATGATCAAGACAATGACATTGAACGCAAAGAAGACCCATACGGACGGGTGGGTAGCGACGGGAGTGTGTAACGGTGGAAAAGATGTATTTTATTGGAGTTACTACAGCGCAGTCAATAATTAATAAGATTTTTCCAGTATGGAAAAAAACGCTTGGGCATCAACTTGAACTCGTGGGAATTGACATTCCGCTCAGCGGCGATAAAGAAATTTATCGCGATATAGTGCTTGAAATGAAAAAATCCACAGACATTCGAGGGGCTTTAGTAACAACGCACAAAATACCTATGTATGAATCGTCGAAAGACTTGTTTCATGATTTAATGGAAAGTTCTATTGATTTCTGTGAAATAGGATGTATTTTTAAGCGCAATGAACGGCTAATAGGGGAAGCTACCGATGTTGTTACAGTTAAATCTGCCTTTGAGGAAATATGGCAACAGAGCAAGCGAGATTCTTTTTCATCAATTGATGCCTGTATCTTGGGTTGCGGTGGAGCAGGGGTTGCATTAGGATATGCGTTGTTGACTAGCGGATACAAAACTATTCGAAGAATAATTCTTACTGATATGTCCGAAGATCGCGTAGTTAACGCTAAACAACTACTTAGCAAGTACGATACTGATGATAAGTTGATGTTTTATAAAAATTACGATACAAATGATACTGATATGATAGTAGAATCCTTGTTGGAGGGGTCTGTCTTGATAAATGCTACAGGAATGGGGAAAGATCGTCCTGGCTCTCCAATTAGCTGTAATGTGCACTTTCCTCTACATAGTTGCATTTGGGAATATAATTATCGCGGAGAATTGAACTTCTTACAATATGCCCATGCAAAAGAAAACGACTGTGCCTTACAAATTTTTGACGGTTTTAGATATTTTTTATATGGGTGGACGACAGTTATCTCTCGCGTGATCAATAAAGAAATTGATTCTCAGCTTTTTGATATATTAGCAAAACAAGCAACAGAAATTGTATTTAATCGTTAAGTAGCGGGCGTACTGTATATCGTGGAAAGAGTTGTTAGTGTATGATTATGAGTACTGTTGCACTTTATTTGATGAGCGATAGTATTCTCGAAAAAAAACGCTCTATACCGTTTGACAAAACAGAAAAAAGAGGCTTTTCACAGCCCTTTTTTTATGCCGTTTTTTGTATAGTTTTACATTTGAGATTCTTCGGCTATACCTCAGAATGACATAGATTTTTTGTGCGGGACAAAAAACGTCGGACGCTGAATAGTTGTCCGTTTTTATGCATAATTTTCCAATTGATTCTCAAACTACTATCGCTATGAGTGTACAAGATACCGCGACAAAAAGGAATACCGTTTACAAACGGCAGTTTGCGTTTCTCTTATTTTTTTCGGGAACGGTTTTTAAGATTGCGTTTTTGCCGTCCTATATCACGGAGGCGGGGGGACATGCGAATCTGCTTTTGATAGGCGCGTATCTTTTGTTTGAGTTTTTGTTGCTGATACCGATTTTTTGTGTCGTCAAGTACAATTTGTTGGCGGTACTGCCCAAAAATTTTAGGGCGGGAGTGATGATTTTGCTGTTCGCATTCTGCGCGGTCAAGTTTTCGGTGATGTCGGGCGAGGCGGTGTTTTGTATCAGCGACAACCTCTTTAAGGACGCATATCTTGTCTTTATTTTTTTCGCGCTCACCGCACTCGTCAGCTATATTGCGGTCAAGGGCAGTACGGTACTTGCGAGAATGAGCGAGCTGTTTATTTTTATCGTCGTGGTGTGTTTGATCGTGAACCTCATTACGGTACAGTCGGACATGGATTTTATGTTTAATTTGCCGCTTGTCGGCGGGGGGACGCGGGGATTTTTCGGAACGCTTGACCGTTTTTTACTTTGGACGGGGGATTTTGTGCCGCTCATGGTATTTACGCTTGCCGCACCTCGGAATACCGACGCATCGCAAGCTAAAAACACGCCGCGTCAAGGCGGTTCTATACCGCGAATAAAGGACGGGAAAAAAGCGGGGGCGAAAAAGAGCAAGGTTTTGCCGATAATGATAGGGCTGACCGTCGTCATCGTATTTGCGCACTATGTTTTTTTAAACGCGATTTTTAAATCGGCGGGGGAAAAGGTAGATAATTTGATAGTAGACCTCGGAACCTTTAACATCGGAAATATTTTGGTCGGACGAACCGACGCGCTGTCCCTCGGAGTGTGGTTCGTCATGATAGTTTTAAATCTTTCTCTCACCATGCTTGCCGCGACGGAGGCGTCGTCGTATTTTTTGAGAGATAGGAGGATGGGAACGGTCGCGGTCAATGTGTTTGCGGTGGTACTATACCTCGTCGGTTTTAAAAATATGAGCAAAATGTTTGACTTTGCGACGGGGGGGATTCGGTACTTTATGCTTGCCGCGGAGATTGTTTTGCCGACGGCGGCGGTGGTTGGGGCATGGATGAAGGTGAAAGTTGAAAATGGAAAGTTGAAATTTGAGGGTGAAAAGCAAGTGTAATTTTGTAGGGGACGATGCCTTCATCGTCCCGCAATGAAACGCAGAAAATTGAACGTTGTCTTTTTTGTATGCAGATACGGGACGATGAGGGCATCGTCCCCTACAATAGGGACACCGACTTTGGAGATAAAAAATGAAAGGAAAGAAAAAAGTTTGGATTATGTTTTTAATCGTCGCGTTCTTTATCGTATTGAGCGGCAACATAAAA
>JAITOQ010000251.1 GCA_031289865.1 Clostridiales bacterium | reverse complement strand
CAACGACTTCACTTTTAGACAGATTTTGGATTTGTACATTTCGGCATTCGAGAACGGCGTAAAAACCGTTTACTATGTACGCGGGAAGAGTTTGGAAACAGAGGAATGCGAGGCTTGTTCGGCGTAAACGCTGCGGATATATATTCGCAATACGCCGCCCCGTATAATTTTTGCGCCCTATTGCGGCGCGTAGGAGGAATAGTAAAAATGAAAGAAAATAACGTTTTAAAAAAAAGACCATTGTTTAATCCCGACGGCAACGTCGATACGGCGGCACGGCGCGTGATAGGCGGCGACACGACTAATCTAAACGACTTTAACAATATAAAGTACGGGTGGACAAGTAAGTGGTACCGACAAGGTATGAACAACTTTTGGGTACCCGAAGAGGTTAATTTAGGCGCGGACGTAAAGGACTATCCTCTGCTGGCGAAAGCGGAGCGGCGCGCTTACGACAAGATTTTATCCTTTTTGATATTTTTGGACAGCATACAGACCGCGAATTTGCCTAACGTCAGCGCATACGTTACCGCGAACGAGATCAACCTTTGTCTTGCGATACAGACCTATCAAGAGGCGGTGCACAGTCAAAGCTACAGCTATATGCTTGACACAATTTGCGAGCCGCAAGAGCGCGACGGCGTACTGTATCAATGGAAAAACGACGCACAGCTGCTTGCGCGAAACACCTTTATAGGAGATTGTTACAACAAGTTTCAAAACGAGCGGAGTATCGAGAACTTTATGGAGGTTGCAGTTGCCAACTATATTTTGGAGGGGGTTTACTTTTACAGCGGCTTTATGTTCTTTTACAATTTAGGGCGCAACAACCGCATGCCGGGGTCGGTGCAAATTATCCGTTACATTAACCGCGACGAGAATACGCATTTATGGCTGTTCCGCAATATTATCTCCGAGTTGCAAAAGGAAACCCCCGAACAATTTACAGCGGAAAAGGTCGAACGCTACCGCGCTATGATACGCGAGGGGTGCGAGCAAGAAATTGCGTGGGGGCATTACGCGATAGGCGACGGGGTGCAAGGACTTACAAAAAATATGATTGCCGACTACGTTCGGTATTTGGGAAACCTGCGCTGTACAGATTTGGGCTGTGAAAAGCTGTATGACGGATACGACTCCGAACCCGAAGCCTTGCGGTGGGTGAGTCAATACAGCGACGCAAACGGCATCAAAACCGATTTTTTTGAAGCGCGTAACTCCGCTTATGCTAAAAGCGGCGCGCTTACGGACGATTTGTAAACGGCGCGGTATCTATGACGAGCCGTCTTAGGGTTGCCTTTGTCTACTGACACGGCAGCCCTTTTTATTGTTTCCCCCCTCTTTTTTCTGGCTTTTTTGTTGTTTTTAACGGTTTTTGAGACGGTTATGGGGGAAAGGGTATTGAGCGATAATCAAAAAGTTTTTTGAAAAGTATTCAAAAGTATTGAAAAGTGCTATAAATTGTGTTATTATATTTAAGACGAATAATAAAAGGGGGCTTTTTGTGAAAAAGACTTGCTTTATTTGGCTAATAGAGGGGGATCTTTTGGGGAAAGATTTGCTTTATTCGGCGGTGGTTTTTAAGTGTCGCGGGGTCGCGATTTTGGAAGTTTTTTAGATTGGAGGGAAAAATGAATATCAGAATTAAGGTTAAGCAAATATCTAAAATCAAAGATTTTTTGACGTATGAGGATTATAAAACCGACGCTTTGACGGCGGGTGAGTTGATTTTGGAAATGGTCGCTTTTAATGTTAGAGAATACAATGATAAGCGGGATAAAAAGTCGCTGTTTTTGCTTTCCGATGAAACTGCGGAGGCTGTGACTGAAAGTGAAAAGATATCGTTTGTGGCGGCGAATAACAATCGTGACAAAAAGTCGCTGTTTTTGCTTTCCGATGAAACTGCAGAGGTCGTTGCGGAGAGCGGAAAAATATACGAAACGGCGGCGAGCGGAAAGATATCGTTCGGGGCGGTGAATAACAAGCGGAAGGTTGACCTTAGGGTCATGCAAGACGAGGCGATTTTTCAATTTAAAAACGCCCGTTTTAAGATTATCAACGAAACTAAAAAACATGAATACACCTATTTAGACGAGCCGCTTTCTCTTTCGGAAGGGGACGGGCTTGTTTTTATTAAACTTACGCTTTTATCGGGGAGGATTTTCTAATGAATATTATTGAAAGAATTGAGAACTTTAACTCGTCTCCTAACAACACTATCGGCAGTGCCGAATTAAACGGCGTGTTTGAAAACAACCGAAAAGACTTTAAAGAGCTGTTCGGGGAAAATTATGATATTTTTTACGAGGCATATTCTATCGCCGAGCGCGAACACCCTAATGACTCTTATATATACGGCAAGATAAACGTCTTAAAAAAATATATAGAGATTGCCAAAAAGGGTCTGAATATTTACGACTACGGAGAGGGGAATGCGGCTGCGTTTGACGAGTATTTGTTTGCCGTTCAGATAGATACAAAAAAAGTTGCAGTTTCCGATTTGGTACGGGCGGTCGAGAACGGAAATAAGGTGATAGATATCGCCGCTTTTATGATTTCAAAAAACGCCGAAGCTCACGGATATGTTTTGGAAACCCTGATAAAAGCGGGAAATCAACTCGGTGTTATTGAAAATATTTTCGGAAGGTTTAGACGCGCCTCCGCGGAATTTAAAAAATTCATCATACCTAAAATAATCGAGCATCAATTTTATCGCTATAAGGTTGTGACGGACAACGTCGCTTACGGATACTCCCTTGACTTTCCGATAGGTAATGCGCGTGAGTTTTTTGCGTCGGTTCTCGACATAAATTCTGGGAACTATTCCAAATATATAAATCCGACCGATACAAAAACTCTGTATATGCTTTTGGTTTTGACGGTTGACGAAAACCCGAAATTTTGCGATGAGCTGCTCCGCAAGGCTCTTGACGGAAACGATAAAAATTTAAAGTTTATGGCACTGCGTTTTGTGTGTATATGGCGGTCGGACAAGGAGGAGCTTTGCGACGAATATTTTGAGCAAAACGACTTTGAATATTACGCACCGCTGCTCGATTGCTTAAAGAGTTATTTTCCGCTTAGTAGGTATTCTGCACGGCGCACGGAGGAAAAGATTGTCCTCGACAAAAAAAGAACGGCGGTTTTTTACAGCCTTTACAAAAAGCTCACGGGACTTTTGGTCCGTTTGCCGAAGAAAAAGCTGCACTATAATATCACCGACGATATATGGTTCTCACACGAAATGGGCGCGAACGAAATTTTTTCAAAGATTCTGTATATACTCGTTGCGCTCGGCGACAAAGCTCTCGTGCATGATTTTGAGGACAATTATTATCCGGGGCTTGACCGCGAGGAAAAGCTGGAATTTATAAACGCGTTAAAGCCGTATTTAAAGCGGGATTTCAGAATAGAAATGTTGAATTTTTTCGGGGTTTATATGTGGTACGGCGGCGACGAATACAAAAAGTATTTTTTGGAAAACAAGCTGATATACTCCGAAGCGGTGATCGTGAGCGATTTTTTGAAGTCTAAGAGGAATGATATAAAAAAGAATATCACCGAGCATTTCCAAAAAATGGACGACGCCGACCGTGAAAAACTAAAGATCTATCTTGAAAATTCCGCGGAGGAATACAAGCGCGAATGCGCAAAAGACTTGAAAAAAACCGAAGAAAAACCGCTTGCCGAACGTCCGAAGGCGACGTTGCCTAAGGCTAATGTGCCCGATTTGGACGGAAATAAAATGATCGAATCAATCGATAAATTAAAAGCCTTTATAATTGAAAATCAAAACTATGAATATAAGGCTTACGGCGACGGCGAGACAATACTTTTTGGCGCGTCTTATATGCGTATTGACAATGAGGACAATTATCCGTTTGAAAAAGAAACGTCGGAAATAATCGGGAGCTTCGGATTAAACGGCGCGGACATGATTTCGGTAATGTTTTCGATTTTTTGCGCGCTCGAAGAAAGTGTGTCATCGATTTTCTTCAGACTTTTGGACAAGGACGAAAACGAACGGCTCAAAACGCTCGACAGCCTTGCGGGCGAAAAATTGAACGTTTATATCAAAAACAACATCAAATTGATTGCGGGTCACATTAAACACATGCTTGAAAACTACATCAAAAAAAGCGGCGACCCTACGCTGCACAACGCGCTCATAGACAGAATAGTATACACATTTGAAAACGTGGAGGATTTTGCGGAGAAAAAAGACGGCGATGACTATGATGACGACGATGACGGCGATGACGGCGATGATAAGGTGGAAACATTATCCAAAAAGCTCAGACGGACGGCATTTGAGTTAGGGCGGTTGATAAATTACGATTTGTTGACGGACGACAGTCTCCGCACAGTCGTGACTTTGATTGATTTTGGCAAGCAGAATCGTATCGGCTTTGATTCGTACAAGGAAAAACTATTGAGCCGACTCTTTGACCGAAAAATTGTCACGGGGGAAGAAACGGCATATTTTATTAAAAGCGGTGAGTTTTCATTGAACCATCTGACAAGGACATACGGATATCGAAGACAAGACGGAAGGGAGGCTAATATTTACAACGGGGGTTTTTCAAAGCCTTTCGTCGATACCGTCGAAAAAACGGTGATGGAAATTTTGGACGTGGAAATCGAACGGTCGGAAGCGGAAACTCCGTATAGCGCGATGATAAGAGGTTGCGGAAGATATGTCGGCATAAAATATTATGCTCTCGCTCTAAAAGCCTTTCAAAAGATGACCTTGCCGCGGGGCGGCGGTTACGGGACGACAAAGGATGCCGTGTTTGCGGGAATCATCGCGGACATAATGCCGTACGGGACGGACACCTATGAATATTTTGTGCAGTTGATCCGTGAAAACAAGCTGACCGAAAACGACCTTGTGAAGGGCGTTCTATACAACACAAATTTCACGCTTCTCGAATGGACGGATAAGTACCTTCAAAAAAAGGGATTTGTCGGTACGGTTATGTTTTTTAAGGCGCATCTCAAGGATACGGAGGTATCCAAAGAGGTAAAGGATAAAATAGCGGTCTATTCGCCGATAGACGTCGCGGACTTTAAGGAGGGCGCGTTGGACGTGGATTGGTTTTGGTCTATGAAAGCCGAAACCGATCCTATAACCTTTGATTTGGTCTATAACAACGCAAAGTATATCACCGTCGCAAACTTCCACAAACGCGCACAGCGTTTTAACGACGCGTTGACGGGTAAGCTCTCCGCGGAGGAATGCCTCGTCAAGATAAATACAACGCGTGACAAGGAATACATTTTGTATTATTCCCTCGTCCCGATAAAGGATAACGGGGAAATAATGACGAGATATTTGACCGTCCAAAAGTTTTTGAGCGAGTCAAAGCAGTTCGGCGCGCAAAGACAAGCGTCTGAAAAAAAAGCGAGCGAAATCGCTCTCGAAAATATTGCGCGGGTAGCGGGCTATGAGGACGCGGATAGGTTTGTATGGTATATGGAATCTCAAAACGTCGACAAAATTATACCGCTCTTCAGTCCGAAAGAAATTGACGGCACGTCGGTTTTTCTCCGTGTAAACGAGAGGTTTAAATGCGGTATAGTAGCGTTTAAAAACGAAAAAGAGTTGTCGGCAATCCCCGCAAAAATCAAAACGGACAAATATATTGCGGAAATGCGCGACGCGCTTGCCGCGCTCAACAAGCAGTCCTCACGCGTCATAAAATCCTTGGAAACAGCCATGGAGCGCGAAAGTAAATTTAAGCCCGAAGAGCTTTTGGTGATCGCTAAAAATCCTATTATCAAGGATATATTAAAAGCCTTGTTTTTTGTCGCGGACAACGGAGCCGCGCTGTTTGACGGAGAAAAATTCACCGATTTTTTGACGGGCAAGGAGCTTAAAGCCGCCGACGTATATATCGCGCATCCGCTCGATCTATACCGCATGAAATGCTGGGAGGCGGCGCAAAAATATCTCTTAAGAAATCAAATCCGTCAGCCGTTTAAGCAAGCGTTCCGCGAGCTGTACAACAAGACCGCCGACGAAATCGACAGCAAAGAGACCAACAGATATTACGGCAGCCAGATAAGCGCGGAAAAGGCAATCGCGGTAGCAAAGGGGAGAGGTTGGCACACGGGCGAGGACGTCGGCTTGCAAAAGGTTTATTACAAGGATAATATCATCGCGGTACTGTTCGGCGTGTGGGATTTCGGCTATTCCTCCTTTACGGATCACCCTACGCTGTCGTCGGTATATTTTTTAAACCGCCGTACATTGGAGGTTATTCCGCTCAACGATATAAATGATAAAATGTTTAGCGAGGTCATGAGGGATGTCGATTTGATCGTTTCGACGGCACACCCACTCGGGTATGATTTTGAAGAATCGATGTCTACGGTAGAGGTTCGCAAACAGATTTGCCAAAATATTATCGAGCTTACGAATCTCAACAACGTCACTATAGCGGGACACCATATCAGTATCGTCGGCAGCTACGGGACGTATGCGATCAATCTAAGATCGGGCAACGCCTACAAAAATCTCGTCGGAGCATTAAATATTATGGCAATAAACGACTCGACACAAAACAAGCTGTTTTTAAACTTTATCGACGACAACCCCAAAACCGCGGAGGTCGTCTCAAAAATGCTCCTCTTAGCCGACGACAAAAAAATAAAGGACGTCAACATTTTGCGTGAAATTATAGAACCCGATACAAAGGCATAATATGCCGTACAAAGCAAAAAGAAAGTGTTTTTAACGGCAAGTGATAACAAAGCCGTACAAAGCAAAAGGAAGTATTTTAAATGACAAGTGACAAAACCGCTCAAGCCGTAGATAACGGCGGCGAACAGAAGTTGAGCAAACGAAATTTGTGGTCTTTTTCGCTCGGCGCGATAGGGCGCGACATGGGGTATACGCTGTTTAACACTTATCTTTTCGCTTACATCATTTTTACAAAGAGTTTAGACGCGGGGCAGTTTGTCGCGATAAACGCGATTATTATCGGGAGTAGGATATTCGACGCAATCAACGACCCGATTATGGGGACGATTATCGAGAATACCCGTACGCGTTTCGGCAAGTACAAGCCGTGGATTTTGGCGGGGGCGGTTTGCTGTTCGGCTGTCATAATCGCCGCGTTTTCCACGTCTATAGACGGCGGGGGATTTGTAGCGTATTTGGCGGTGATATACCTTCTTTTCAGCATCACCTATACGATGAACGACATCTCCTACTATTCCATGCTCCCGTCCCTATCAAAGGTGGCGGCGTCACGAAACCGCTTAACCTCTATGACAAACCTTTTTGCCGGAGGCGGCGCGGCGATCATGAGCTTTCTCGTTCCGCTTCTCACGGCGGGCGCGCTGGCGACGTCGCTGTTCGGAAACGCGCCGCATGCCTACGGGATAACCGCGCTTTTCGCCGCAGCAATGTTCATTTCGTTTCAGCTTTTGACGGTATTCGGCGTAAAAGAAAAGCCTCTGCCGCCCCTCGCGAGCGACGGGAGCGGCAAGATAGGTCTAAAAAAGATGTTCGGGATAATCAAAAAGAACGACCAACTGCTTTGGGTGGCTTTGGTCTCTTTGATCTTTAATATCGGCGGGAATTTAGCGTTGGCTCTTCCCTCGACCTATATCTATTTTGAATTCGGTTATAACGGTCTGTTATTGACCTTGTTTAACGTCCTTTTCGGCATAGTCGGCGCAACGACCTTGATCACTTTTCCGACCATTGCAAAAAGATTTTCAAGAAAGAAACTGCTCTTTAGCGCAATCATCGGCTTGCTTACGGGATACTCGCTGATACTGTTATTCGGGATAGTCTTTCCGTCCTCTCAACCCGTCCTAAAATTTGTCATGATGATGATAGGAAACATTTTTAACGGCTACGGTCAAACCGTGTTTCTGCTCATTTTGACCGTTTCGCTCTTAAACACCGTGGAATACAACGAATGGAAAACGGGTGACAGAAACGAAAGTATCATATTTTCCATAAGACCTTTCATGTTAAAAATGGGTTCCGCACTCACTCAATTGGGCATCGCCTTGATTTTTTTGATCATCGGAGTGACCGAATTTACCAACAAAATTTCGGGTATAGAAAACACGATCACCGACAGCACGCTAAAAATGGAAAGCATAAACGCCGTCACAAACAGCGTCCCCGACGGCAAAAAAATCGCCCTCCTCGTCTGTATGACGTTAATCCCCGCCGTCCTGATGACTTGCGCCTACCTCCTCTATAAACGCAAATACAAAATCGACGAAAAAATGTACGTAGAAATGCTTAAGGACATAAAGCAGAAAGTTGAAAATTGAGAGTTGAGAGTTGAAAATTGCGGAATAAAAAGCGAGTGTCATTCCGCATAACAAAAAGCCGATGTCATTCTGAGCTTGCGAAGAATCTAAAACGTCAACTTTACGGCTTCAATACATAAAATCGAAATCAGACCAAAAAATTTCCCAAAAGTATTGCAATTTGTTTGGGAATATGGTAGAATATAAGAAACAGATAAAATGGGGGGTCGCTTTATGCGTTATTATTTTAGAGCCTTTAAAAAGTATGCGGATTTTTCGGGAAGAGCAAGCCGAAAAGAATTTTGGCTGTTTCAGTTGTTCAATTTTTTGATTGCAACGGCTTTTTCGATTGCGCTTATGGTACTGCTTTATACGCCGCTCGTGCAAGCGACGATTGATTTCGGTTTAGCCGTAGAAGCCGCCGCCGAGAATGCAGAGGCTGTAGTTTCGGCACAGTCGGCATATTTAGACGAGATAGTAAGGATGTTTACAAACTTGCCCGTGTTGATTGTGGCGTTGGTTTCAATGCTTTATTCGTTGGTGATTTTTATCCCGTCGCTTGCGATTACGGTGCGTCGGCTGCATGACAGCGGAAAGTCGGGCGCATGTTATATTCTCACATTTACTCCGTATATCGCGTCGATTATAATCATGATTCTCGGTATCGGTTTACCGACCGACATCGCCGCCGCCGCCACCGTCGGAGTCAACTTTATCTCGCTTATCGGACCGATTCTACTCTTCGTTTTCCTTGTGCTCAAGGGGACGGACGGAGAAAATAAATACGGGTCTATACCCGACGAATCGTCTAAATAAAAAAATGGGAGAATTTGTATGAGTTGGTATTTCGGAGTTTTTAAAAAATACTTCAATTTTAAAGGGCGGGCAAGACGCACCGAATATTGGATGTTTCAATTGGTCAACTTTGTCGTGATCGGTATTCTTCAAGCGGTGTTGTCCTATTTGGTAATAGGCTCGATTGCAGAGGTTACGGCAGCGGGGACGGCTGTCGGCGAAGCGTTGACGGCGGGCGATATGCAAGGGCTTTTGGATGCGGTCACGGAGTTCGGCGGCGCGCTCGCGGCAGTGTACGGTCAAGGCTCACCGCTCATCGTCACGTCTATCCTATCCGCATATTATGTCCTCACCTTTATCCCGTCGCTCGCGCTCACGTTCAGACGCTTGCACGATACGGGAAAGTCGGGCGCATTCATCTTTATGCCCTTGATTCCGCTCGTAGGCTGGATCATCTACTTTGTGTTTCTCGTCACAAGCGGTCACAAAGGAGAAAATCATTACGGAGCAGACCCTCGGACGTTAAGTTGAAAATTGAAAGTTGAGAGTTGAAAATTAAGGATAAAAAGCCTGTGTCAGTCCGTAGGGGACGATGCCCTCATCGTCCCGTAAAAGCGAAGAATCTCAAACGTCAGCCGTACAAAAGCCACAAACAAAAATCCAACAAATCGGAGAAGCAGTAAATGAAGCGCAATATTACAGATATCGGGGGGGGGGGGCGTTTTATGCAGCCAATGGGATTTTGGTGGCGAGTTGGCGGGGGGGGTTACAAGGGAC
>JAITOQ010000231.1 GCA_031289865.1 Clostridiales bacterium | reverse complement strand
GGATTAAAATGTAGGGGCGACCGCCTCGGTCGCCCGTAATCCGTATCAAAATGTAGGGGACGATGCCTTCATCGTCCCGTATCCGAATAAAAAAGTAGGTATCATGTTGCATTATTGATAAATACATGATATAATATCCGTGTAAATATCCGATAAAAGGCAAATCGGCTGAAAGCCGTCAATTTTTTGCAATCGGGCATTCCGGAGGCTTACTTTTGAAAGATGAAATTGCAAATCAAATAATCTGCGCGACTTGTTCAAAATCGCTCCGAAACGCAATAGACAAAATTGCGTTTAAGGTCGCGGATTTTGACTTGTTGATTTTGGCGTATAAGCATGCGCCCGACTATGATAAAAGGCTTGAGCTTTTGCGCTTGATTCAAGACAACGCCGAAGATTCGGCGGTGCGTGAGCAAGCCGAAAAGTGTATTCGGTATGAAAAAGATCAATTGAGCCGTTTTGTCGAGGACGAGGAGGATTGCATTTTTGAGGTGAAAATCAAAGAAAAACCTACCGATTATGAGGAAAGCTATTTGGCAAAAACATATCGAGGCGCATTGAATAAGGTTAAGTTTTTTTGCGAAGAAGGCGAATTTAAAGCGACAGAAAATTTACGGTTTTCGATAACAAAGCGAAGGGTTGCGGACGAAAAAAACGCAAAGGATTTTAGCGAGGATTGGAGAGGTAGTGCGGACTTTAAAGCGGACGGTATTTTGCTCGACGTGTGGCACAATGATGTTCAAAATCTTTGTTTTTATCTCTACGGCTTCGTATGCGGTCATATTTGCATGGATTGTGAAAAAGAACCTTTTCCGCATATCGCGCCGTCACTTCCGCATTTTTTAAAAAATGAAGATTTGGTTTGTTACGATAAGAACGGCGCAAAGGAATACCTTGTCACTTACGGTACCTACGGAGAGGGAAAGCTGACGGACGATACGGACGATTGCGCTTATTGTATAGATTTGGACAAGGAGATATTTGACTGTAGGATAAAAACCAAGGAAGCGTTTTATGAGAAATTGCTTTTTGGGTTACATACGCATATAGAATATCCGCGGCTTGAAGTCGTGAGCGTCGGGGACTTGCCCGCCGACAAAAAAGAGGCGTATGAAAGATTGCTGCAATTGTATAAGCTGTACGGTTCAGAATGACACCGACTTTTTTATTCGGATACGGGACGATGAGGGCATCGTCCCCTACAAGAGAATGCTTCTTATAAATCCGCAATTCTGCATTCTGTATTTTGCATTCTACATTTTAAAAAGCATTCTGCATTTTAAAAAGCATTCTGCATTTTGCATTCCGAATTAAATAAATCAACTTTTTTTAAAACATAGCTGTTTTTTATTGCAATTTTGCGCCGAATCATGTATAATAATCCATAATTAGAATGCCATAATAGCCTAAAAGGAGTACTGTTTAGGAATGAAAAAGAGAATTGTCGCCATAATCGCGCTTGTGCTGCTGATAGCCGTTTCACTTTCGGCTTGCAATGCGATTACCCTAAACGAACAACGCCGCGGAGAAAGAGTCGTCGCGGAGATTACCTATACCACGGACAACAATACAAAGTTGACGCGTGAAATCACGCGCTTTCAGTTGTTACAGACCGCAAATCAAACCTTGAATCAATACTATCAGTATTACGGCAGTCTGCCCGAAGACCTCGATCTTCAGGAGTTTTTTGACGATACTTTGGAGCAGCTTTGCCAATTTCAATTGACGGTAATGTACGCGCTCGATTATCTTGCAAAACAAAAGGCTAACGCGTTAAACGACCTCAACGAATGGGACGGTAAGCCGTACAGCGTTTCGACAAGCAGAAGCACTCAAATCGTCGCGGACAGAACAAGCTACGATTCGGGAATTGTCGAACTCGACGATGTGACCGCGCCTAAAAACGGTAAGGATATCTACAAGGAAGCGTTATACGGAGTAAACTCTTTGGTTTCGCTTGCCGAATTTGACAAAGCGATCAAAAACGCCAACCAACAGTACGAAACCCTCTTTGCGCAAGAGTTAGCGACCGCCGAAGCCGAAGCGAAATCTATCGCAAGTATCGACAGCGAAACGACCGACGAAGACGAACTCGCCGCCGTTCTTACCGCTCGTCCCGTCAAAAAAGACGCGTCGACGGAAACCTTTAAGTATAACGACACAGCCTTTAAGACGGTTGCCGATCTCACAAAGAGCTATCCCGCCGACTATAAGACCTTTACAAAAATCGATACCGCCACGGGAACGGACCTAAGAAACAGAAAGGACGCGTGGAAGGCTACCGAAAAGGCTCTCGCGGACAACTATGTCAACTACGATTATCTCTTAAACGAAACTCTCGACAACATATTGATCTATGAATTTAGACGCGTATTGACCACGAGAAACGGGTATACGACGGAAGAATTGGACGCGGAAATCGCAAAGCTGTTTAACGAAACCGCCGAAAACAACAAAAAGAGTTACAAAAAAATAGCCGATTTTTATACCGCTATGGACGGGGGATATACGGGAGTCTATTTCCGTCCGACCGATGCCGTGAGCGGAGGATACTATTATGTCAAAAACCTCTTGATTAAATTTGGAACGAGCGCGGACAAACAAGTACAAGCTCTCAAAAACCTCATCGGCACGACCGACCAAAAGTACTATGACGACGAGGACGGCGCGTGGTTTCAAAGAGTATTAGAGGAGCTTGCCGCAATAGGCGGCGGGGACGAGGAAGGAATTTTCTCCAACGTGTCAAATATCTTTTATGACCCTAAGGACGATACGGTACTGTTTTATAAGCTTGAGACTTTCTTTAAGGATGCGGACGGCAAGAAGCTTGACGAAGCGGATTTAGATACTTTAAAGGAAGAGTTAAAGCTTTTAAAGGACGAATTGATCGTCAAACCGATATTCGACTATATCAAGAGCGACGAGGTTTGGAACGACGAAGCGAAATTGGTCTCGCTCAAAGCCTCTTTAAAAGCCTATGCAAAGGGTAAGGACGACGAGGACGAGGCTATCCTCGCATATCTCACGGACAATTACGAGACGGATACGAATATCACCGCCGTAACCAAATTGGCGGCGGTTGCAAAAGCGATCAACCAAAAGATTTACGATCATATTCTCGCCAATTACGCGGCCGACCCCGCGCTCATCTTTAAGATAGGCGCGGCGGATACGACGAGAGCGTATGTGGTAGAGGGCTTAAGCTCAAACGTCCTACTCTCTATGTACGACGGATATATGACGGGCGAGGAATCCAAGGGCACTACGGTTTTGGAAAAACAGAGAGCGGTTCTCTTAGGGTTTGACGCATGGTTTTACGCGCTTAACGACGACGCGGAGTCCTCCTTTAATGCGGAAAAGGATTACTTTATGTATGAGGACGCAAGCTTTGTCACTCCGTTTGAGACATTCGCCGACGCGCTGTATGCGGCGACGGGAGTGGGCGGTATCGATTCAAGGGTCGGAAATTATCGTGACGGAAGCGGTACGACCTATGTCTTGACCGAATACGGTATTCATATCATGATTATCACCTATGTGCCGTTTGAAGAAACGCAGCTCGGAGATCTTGACGGATACTACCTTGACGAACAAAGACTCGACCATTCGCAAATCATGAACTACTATTTGACGGAGGATTACACGCTCTTTGACACATTACAAGCGACGTCAAAAACAGCTAAAGACAACAACATCTACTTTTTGACGCAGAGAATCCTCATCAATATGGAAAAGAATAGCGACAAAGCCGCATTTAAGACCTATCCGAAAATCTATAAGGATTTGACGAAAAAAGCATAAAAGACACAACATTAAAAATCACAACATAATAGGGCTGTCGTATAGACAGCCCTATATATTTAAACTATGCTAAAAGAAAACGAACGGAAAGACAGCTTAGAATACAAGGGCTTGAGCATTATACAGAGTACGGAGCTTTATCGGTTCACGTCGGACGCGGTACTTTTGGCGAACGCGGTTAGGGCGGGGGTGCGCGACCACGTGATCGATTTGGGTTCGGGTTCGGGGATAATCTCGATCTTGATTGCGGCGAAGCGCGGCGCGCACGTCACGGGGATAGAGCTGCAAGAGCCGCTTTGGGACATGTCGAAAAGAAGCGTCGAGATGAACGGCATGACGGACGCGGTGGAGCTGCTTTGCGGTCGGATTCAAGACGCGCCGAAGCTGTTGGGTAACGAGAGCTTTGATATCGTCGTGTCCAATCCTCCTTACGGCAAAAAAGCCGACGCGGCAGGCATTCCTAACGGGTCGTCGGCGATTGCGCGCACGGAGCTTTTTGTGAGCCTTAGAGAGGTCGTAGAGGCGGCGGCGAAGCTGTTGAGGTACGGCGGGCGGTTTTATACCGTCATAAAGACCTTGCGCCTTGCGGAATTGATAGAATTGATGGGTGAGTACGGTGTAGAACCGAAGGAATTGACGCTCGTCCTCCCGACCGCGGAAAAAGCCCCCGACACCGCGATTGTTTGCGGAAAAAAAGGGGGAAAAACGGGACTTAAAGTAGAATTGAAAGTTGAAAACGGAAAGTTGAAAGTTGAAAAGTGAGGATTTTTTTTAATGCAGAATGCATTTTCACAACAACTTTCAACTCTCAACTTTCAATTTTCAACTTAAAAATAAGTTTGAATCGGAGGTGACAAGTGGATAAATACGGTACTCTGTACGTTGTCGCGACGCCGATCGGCAACATGGGTGATATTACGAGGCGTGCGGCGGAAATTTTGGATACCGTCGATCTCATTGCCGCGGAGGATACGCGCCGATCGGGAATGCTCTTACAAAAGCTTGGTATAAAAAAGCCCTTGATAAGCTATTACAAGGGACGGGAGAACCAAAAATCCGATGTCATAACGGAGAAACTCAAAGAAGGCTTAAACGTCGCTCTCATCTCCGACGCGGGGACGCCGTGTATCTCCGACCCCGGCGCGATTTTGGTGGAGCGCGCAAGAAACGAGGGGATTACGGTTTCGCCTATTCCGGGAGCGTCGGCTGCCGCTACGGCTTTTTCGGTCGCGGGAATACAAAGCGGCTACATCTTTCTGGGTTTTTTGCCGACGAAACAAAAGGACAGAACCGCGCTAATGAGCGAATACGGACGACTTTCGCTCCCGCTTGTTTTTTACAGCGCGCCTCACGATGTCAACGGCGATTTGGATTTTTTGTACGGACAACTCGGAGAAAGGCGCGTATACATCATGCGCGAAATGACGAAAATATACGAGGAAATTCTCGTCGGGAGTTTGTCGGAGCTTCGTTCGGAAAATCCGCGGGGCGAATATGTACTGATCGTTTCGGGCGCGGAAAAAGTCGAGAGAACCGACCTCTCGATAGAGGACGAATTAAAGGAATGCGCGGCGCACGGCATGAGCGAAAAAGACGCGGTTAAAGAAACCGCAAAAAGACGCGGAGTTCCGAAAGACGTCGTGTATAAAGAATGGCTGAGATTATCGGGGAAATAAAAAAACGGGGTGTTTTCTATGCGCTACAGTCGAAGAAATAAAAAAACGGGGTGTATTCTATGCGTTACAGTAAATTAATTTCCGTCCTAAAGCCCTATACGGCGGGCGAACAGCCAAAGGACAAAAAATACATAAAGCTAAACACCAACGAAAATGCGTACCCGCCGTCGCCCGCGGTCAAAGAGGCTATCGGCGCGGTCGACTATGCGGAGCTTAGGCTCTATCCCGACCCCGAAGCGACGGAGCTTTGCGGCGCGTTGGCGCAAAAACACGGCGTTTTGTCGGAAAATATCTTTACGGGAAACGGCAGCGACGAGGTTTTAGGCTTTTGTTTTCCCGCGTTTTTTGACCGAAAGGAGATCGGGGGAGTTCCCGTGCTTTTTGCGGACGTGACATACAGCTTTTATCCCGTGTATGCCAACCTATACCAAATCCCGTACGAGGTTGTTCCGCTAAAGGAGGACTACACGGTCGATATAGAGGACTATGCGGCGAAAAAAAATCAAGGGATCCTCCTCTGCAATCCAAACGCTCCCACGGGAATAGCCGTCCCGACAGAGGGTATAGAACGCCTTGTAAAAGCCGATAGAGAAAGGCTTGTCCTTGTCGATGAGGCTTACGCGGATTTTGGGGGAGTATCGGCTGTGCCGCTCACAAAAAAGTACGATAATCTCCTTGTAGTCAGGACTTTTTCTAAGGGTGCGTCGCTTGCGGGAATACGTTGCGGCTATGCGGTGGGCGCGGCGGGCTTGATTCGCGCTCTCCAAACCGTAAAAAACAGCTTTAACAGCTATACTTTAGACAAATTGACGCAAAAAATTGCGATTGCCGCTTGCAAAGATACCGCATATTATGATATGATTAACGAGCGGATTTCAAATATCCGCGACAAGGCGTCCGAAACGCTCCGCAAAAAGGGCTTTACGGTTCTCCCGTCGTCGTCAAATTTTATCTTTTTAAAGAAAGACGGGATCGGGGGTAAGGAGCTTTTTTTAGGGCTTAGGGAACGCGGCGTTTTGGTTCGCTATTTTGCGGGCGCGAGGACGGGGGATTTTATCCGCGTCACAATCGGGACGGAGGATGAAACGGAGATTTTTATCCGTACTCTTTGCAACTTAACTTAGATTTTTTGTTTCGGAGATTAAATGGATCAAAAAGTCATACCTATTTTGATAGGAAAAAAGAAAGCGAAAAAATGGAACTTCGGCATGGTGTCGCGGGCTGCGGTCTTGATCGTCAGTTTTTTCGTCGTGGGCTACGCGCTCACGGTTTCGCTGTCAAAGGGCAAGCCCGATTCGGGCGGTGATTTTTTTCGCTTGCTTTTTGAAAACAGCGGCTATTCGCTCTTGCTTTTGGCGGTCTTTTTGGGTATGGTGCTTGCGGAGGTTGCGCGGTTCACCGTCTTTTTGTACGTCAATCAAAAAAAAATCCGACCGATTTTGGCGGTCAGAACCGTACTGATAGGGCGGTTTTACAGCGCGATTACCCCGTTTTTAAACGGCGGGCAGAGCTTTCAGACCAATATTTTGAGCAAAGCGAAGGTCAACCGCGTCGCGTCGTTTTCGATACCGTCGGTCAACGTCTTTTTAAAGCTGTTGATTTGGAACTTCATTTTGCTGCTGTTTTTGATTTTTAACAAGCAAAATATTCAAGAAATCAAGGGTTGGGCGTATGCGGGGCTTGTATTCAGTTGGATTTTGCCGATTCTCTTCTTTATCTTTAGCCTAAACGAGCGGTTAGCCAAAAAAATCATCGCTTACGTCCTCAAACTCGGCGTTCGTATCCGTATCGTCAAAAAATACGACGAGGCTCTCGCAAAATCATGGCGGGTGTTGGAGGACTTGCATCTTTCCGTTTCCAATATCATCAAAAATCTGTTTGCCTTTCTCATACTTGTGATCCTCTACGCCGCGGAATTTTTCGCGCTCATGAGCTTACCCTATCTTTTGTTCCGTGCGGCGGGCGAGACCGTTACATACGGGCATATGCTTGTGTCGTATATGTACGTCTACCTCTCCGCGTCTTACGTCCCGACCCCCGGCGCGGCGGGCGCGTACGAGGTCTTGTTTTTTGCCATGTACGGCGGGACGGTACAGAGTAATATGCTGTATTGGCTGATGATTACAATTAGATTTTTCACCTATTTCTTCTATATTTTTGCGGGATATTTTTGTCAGCTTATCGATTTGATCGTCGGACGCGTCAGAAGAAAGCGCGAGATGAAAAAAATCTTGTCCGAACATTTGGAGGAGTGGAAAGAGCAGACGGAAAGCAGCGAGGCATTGCCGCTGCCGTCGCAACCGACTGAAAGCAGCGGCAGCCTGACTAATACTGAAAGCGAGATTAAAGTTGAAAATTGAAAGTTGAAAGTTGAAAATTGCGGATTAAAAAAACAAGTGTCATTCTGAGCTTGCGAAGAATCTAAAATGTCAGCAGTACAATATTTAAAATGAAAGTCGGACTTGGAATAAATGTAATTTAGGGAAATCGATAGAGATTCTTCGCAAGCTCAGAATGACGCTTATTTTTTAAAAAATCCGCAAGTCTGTATTCTGCATTTAAAAAAGCATTTTTTCTACAAAACCTCTCAAAAAACAACGGTATAAACAATATCGGCTTTTAAAAATCTGAGTTATACTTTTATTACTTCTATTTAAGAAGCGGTGTATACTCGGATTTTTTTATATGCAAAAGGAGCTTTTTTATGATCATGAGCGTTGAAGCGGCGGGACGTGCCGAAACGAAATACGTTACTTGTAACGGCGACGGGGTTGTCGAGCAGATTGCTTCCGTGGTCGCGGGCGGTAATATCACGGTCGCGTACGACGGGAACGTCCCGTATCAATACGTCAATCTTTTGATTAGGCGGTTGGCGCGGGCGGGCTTTATTTTGACCGAACGGAAATACGAGGGCGGCTATACCGAAGCCCTTGCGGATTTTCTTGCGCCGATAGAGGCGATACGCTTGATAGTCGCTTTGGGCGGCGGTGAATTTGCTTGCCTCGCGGCGGTCGCGGCGCAAAAAAAGGGGATAAAAGCGATTTATTTTCCGACGACGGCGTATGTTCCCGATAGGGAATACATGTGGTTTTATTGCGGCGGGCGCGCCGTCAAAGAGAGTTGCCGCGCATTTGACCTCGTACTCACCGACGAAACCTTGACGGAAGCGGCGAACGGACGCGCAAAAGCCGCCGCCGTGGGCTTTTTTTTGACCGATGCGCTCGGACGGTTTGACCGTTTGGTTTCGGAGCTGCTTACGAGCGGCGCGTTAAACGATAAAAAATACCGCTATGCGGTCAACTGTTTGGATTCGATAGGGGTTAAGGGCGAAAAACAACCGCCGTCGTCGGGCGGCGAGTACGGGAGCGCGCTTCTTTCCGCGGAGTTGTACCGCTTTAGGTTTCCTAAGCTCGGACTCGGAGAGGGAGCGTTTCTCTTTGCGTATACGCTTATCAAGCTGTATAAGCGTTTTTTAGAACGCGATTTTTGCGATCTTGCGCCGCCTAAGGATTACGGACGGTTCGTCGAGATTATGACGAAAAAATACGGCGGCGACGCGGTGAGGCTTTTGCGCGATACGGAATGCCGCGGGACGGACGAGTATCTCTTGCGCCGGCATGTCATCGGCGAATACCGTGCGGAATTGTACGCCCTCTTAAAGCTCTTGGACGCGGAACTCCCCTCGCTCCTAAAACGGTTTAAGAGAATGTACCCCGACGCGGGCTACTTTTTGAAAGAGGAGATAAAGGGAAAGGAGCTTTTGGAATGCACCGCGCTCGGCGTCACTCTCTGCCGCGAGGATACATTTGCGGGCTTTTTAGACGAATTAGGTGTTTTAAACTTTCTGCAAAGCTAACTTCACACGGTTAAGGTATATCTTTTAAACAATTTTTTCAAAAAACTATTGCAATCGATACCTCGTTATGATATTATAAGTATACAAACGGCTGTTTGAAATAAAGCGTGAGAGGAAAACGACTATGAAAAAGATAAAATCCATTATTTTAGTTATTTTGTTATGCGCTTTACTGACGGGAGTTTTAAGCTCGTGCTTGGTTAGAAAGGCAAAATTTATATCGGACGGCGAATTGATTGACGAGGTAGTCGTTATGTTTGACGGGTTGCACGGCGACGCGCCCGACGCGCCCGAAAAGCCCGGATATACGTTTATCTGTTGGAAAAGCTCGACGATGCTGTGTCGTGCGGGTACGAACATACCTATTTCGGCGTCCGTTACTTTTCATGCCGTATGGGAAAGAGAAGAACTCATAACGGAAGAGCCTAACGGTTTATTTTACCGCAAAATAGACGGAGATTATGAGATCGCCGCTTATTTAGGTTGGGCAAGCAGTCTTACTCTTCCGTCGGATTATAACGGAGAAAAACTGATAAGCATAGATAAATGCGCTTTTTTGGGTAGCCGATTGGAAGAAATAATCCTCCCCGAAACTATAACGCGCATAGGAGAATCGGCTTTTAAAAATTGCGAGTCGCTCCAAACTATAATTATTCCCGACGCGGTAACGAAGATAGCCGACGAAACCTTTAGACATTGCACTGAGTTGCGGCAGATTACTCTCCCTAAGGGGTTAACGGAGATAGGAGCGTATGCTTTCAGCTATTGTAAAAATGTGTACAGCATAGATATACCCTACGGTGTTCATATCAAAAAAAGAGCGTTCGAGGATTGGAAAGGCAGTCAGACTATCTATATCCACGGAAAAAGCTACGGCTCAATTTTCAGATTTTACGGTTGCAAAGCGAAGCGGGTTTTTGTAAAATGATAAAAAATAGAAAAAATTTTTAAATTTAATAAACTTTTTTTCAAAAGCGTGAGAGGAAACAATATGAAAAAGATAAAATCCATTATTTTAGTTATTTTGTTATGCGCTTTGCTGACGGCGGGTTTTAGCTCGTGCTTGATCAGTAAGATAAAATTTGTGTCCGACGGCGAATTGATTTACGAGGTGGTAGTTACGATTGACGGAATGAACTGTGATGCTCCCGTTGCGCCGGAAAAACCGGGATATACGTTTATCTGTTGGAAAAGCTCGACGGCTATTGAGCGAGCGGGGACTAACATTTCTATTTTGAAGTCCGATACTTTTTATGCCGTATGGGAAAAAAGTGAAATCATAACGGAAGAGCCTAACGGCTTGTTTTACCGCAAAATAGACGGAGGTTATGAGATCGCCGCTTATTTAGGTTGGGCAAGCAGTCTTACTCTTCCGTCGGATTATAACGGAGAAAAATTGATAAGCATAGATAAGGAAGCTTTTTTGGGTAGCCAATTGAGAGAAATAATCCTTCCCGAAACTATAACGCATATAGGAGAATCGGCATTTAGAAGAAGTCGGCTTCTAAATATAATTATTCCCGATGGGGTAACGAAGATAGCCGACGAAACATTTCAGTTTTGCTACTTGTTACAGAGTGTCTTCCTACCCGACGGGCTAACGGAAATAGGAAGTCGGGCTTTTGGACATTGTGTAAGTCTTTGGAGCATAACTATTCCCGACGGGGTAACTAAGATAGCCGACGAAACCTTTAGGTATTGCACCGAGTTGCGGCAGATTACTCTCCCTAAGGGGTTAACGGAGATAGGAGCGTATGCTTTCCGTGAGTGTACTTCGGCAGACAGTATAGATATACCATACGGCGTTTATATCAAAAAAAGAGCGTTTGAAATGTGGAAAAGTAACCAGACTATCTATATCCACGGAAAAAGTTACGGCTCAATTTTCCGATTTTCAGGCTGCAAAGCGAAGCGGGTTCTTATAAAATGAGAGCCGAATGATCAAAATGAAAAAAATTTTTAAATTTAATAAACTTTTTTTCAAAAAAGTATTGCAATCAAAACTTCATTATGATATAATAGCTATGAAGAAAAGTCTAAGCGAAGGTTTTTTTCGGTTAGAACTTGCATTGGGTGACATCAAATGGGGAAAAACAACAAAAATCAAGATCCGTCCGCTATAGCGCAAGAAGTGCAGTTTGCGGG
>JAITOQ010000215.1 GCA_031289865.1 Clostridiales bacterium | reverse complement strand
AGGGTCGCCTCATAGGAATTTGCGCGTGAAATATCAAAGGAAAATTCGGGATCGACCGTAAGCTCTTCTATCTTCTTTTCAAGCTCCTCGCATTCCGCTCTCACCTCGTCCAACCGTTTTAAAAGGTCGACCTTTTTGCCCGCGACGCCGTCCAAATCCTCTCTGTCCTTTCTGAGCGATTCTTCGAGCTGACGTCTTATATCGAGGTCGGAATTTTCGTCCAAACTCTTTTTGAACACGTCGCGTTTTTCGGAATACGCCGCGTACAGCTTGTCAAATTCAGCCTCCGCAAGCTCCTTTTCGAGCTTTGCGGCTTCGGCTTCCGCTTCTATCACCGCGATATCCGACAGCAATTCGGTTTGTTTTAAGGACAACTCCTCATTTTCGCGGATTAGCTCCTCTCTTCTCTTGTACGCGGGTAGGATATTCCCCGCCTGCGCGGAAATTTTAAGAGTCTTATCGAGAGCCTCGTACTCCTCTCGCTGTAGGTCTAATACGTCGAGTTCGCTATCGATTTTGACAAGCCGCTCTTTGAGTACGACCAAACGGTCTATCCGTTCTAACTTTTGCGCCGCCGCATTTTTTTGTACCTTAAGCTCCGCGATTTTCGCGGTTTCTCCGACCTTTTTCGAGGCGTATTCCAAAAGCAGCTTCTCGCGACCTCCGTCCAAAAGCTTAGGATCGTCGTAAGAGGTCAGCGCGGTGCGCTTTATCTTTAGATCGGTAATCCGTCTTTGAACGCCCGTTTTAAAAACTCCGTCAAATTCGGAAATCTCCAAAATGTTTTTAAAATATTTGAGCTGCGCGTCGTCGGTAAGCGACAAAAGCCCGACGGCATTATAAGCGTTGATTAATAGAGCCTTTTTAAAGGTCTCCGCGCCTATGCCTAACAGCTTTGAAACCGCCGCGCCCGCCGCATTTACCCCGTCCGCGGCAAGGTATTTCACTCCGTCGCGCACATTATACAAAACCGCCTCCGACAAAGCGCGCTTTTTGTTTTCGCCTATAGCGAAGGTTCTTTCGATTTCGTACTCTTGCCCGTCGTGGGTAAATCCGAGTTTGATTCCCGAATTTTTCACCTTGCGGTTGACGATATAACGCTCCGCGCCGCCCTTTTCGGTCTCGCCGAAAAGCGCGTATACCAAAAGCTCGGCTATCACGCCGACGCCCTTGTCGTGTTCGCCTAAGAGCCAGATGCTTTCCGACGGCGCAAACCCGCCGAAATCAACTGTCTGTGTTTCGCTGAAATTGTAAAGTCCGAAGAACTCAAGCTTTAACGGTTTCATGTTGTTCCTCCATAATCGCTCCGAAAAGTTTGACGTAACAGTCCGCGCCAGAAACGCCCGCCCGACTCAAAAAAGCGGAAAAGACTCCCTCGTCGTAAGGGCTGACGGCTGAAACGTCCGCAGACGCTCTGTAGCTGTTAAATAATATGTCCGTAATGAGCGGATAAGCGTTTTTTAATTCCTCAGCCGCGGCGCGTTCTGCCGGTTTGTCCGAAGAAATAATCAAACGCACATAACAATCCTTGTTTTCTTCAAGCGCGGCTTTTGCTTCGCTAAAATCGGAGACGATGACGTTTTTGAGTTTTTTTGCCGACTTAAGCGGTATCTCGCTTACGGAAATCAAGCCCGACTGTGTGACATCCGCGACCAAAACGCCCTTTTCCGTTTCGTCAAAGTCGTAGTCCGCGATCGCTCCGCTTGCAAACAATCCGTTTTCGTTATCTATCGACGCCGACGTACCGCCGAGCGCGGTATAGGCGTATCCCTTAAAGACCTCGCGTGAAATCTTGCCCGCGCCGCCCGTTTCGGAGATATCCTCCGCGTTTAAGCGTACGAGTGCGATTTTGAGCGCGTTTTCGTTTGCGGGTACTTCTTCAAAGAGATTTTTCAGCTTTGCTCCCGTGTCCGCGCCCTTTAATGCGGCATACTCTTTCGCTCCGATATACGGCACGACGGAGATATGCGCTATCTCGCCTTTTTCGTTCGTCACCTCGACAAAGCCCTTTTGAGCCGCCGTTACCCGTACAAAAAAGGACGGATTGGATTTGACCGCAACGTCGTGAATTTCCGTGACGACCGTCACGCCGAGTTTTTCGGCGAGGCGTCCGACAGCCTTTAAGCTCTCTTGATCGTCCTTTTCGCCCGCGATAACCACAACCGCACGCTTCCCGCCCGCGGCAAGCTTAGTTACGGCGTCGCCGAACAATTCTAAAGAGCGCGGAGAAGGGTGACGGCCGCCGAACACGTTTCCCGAAACCAATACCAAATCGGCTTTTACGTCGTTGGCGATATTCGAGATCTCCGTAAGCGCGGCTTTCTGCTCCGAAAAGCGGTCGCGATGATAAAACTTTTTGCCGATATTCCAGTCGGAGGTGTGCAAAATCTTCATAAGCCTTTCCTTTTTTTTTGACTTATACAACAGTCGTATCTATTATACACGTTTTTTTGCAAAATTGCAATACTTATTCATAAAAACAATTGAAAATATTCTAAAAATATGAGATAATAGACGGGTTAGAAGTTGAAAGTGGAAAATTGAAAGTTGAAAGTCAAGGATTTTGAAATTGAAAGTGGAAAATTGAAAGTTGAAAGTCAAGGATTTTGAAGTTGAAAGTGTAAAATTGAAAGTTGAAAGTTAAGGATTTTGAAGTTGAAAGTGGAAAATTGAAAGTTGAAAGTTAAGGATTTTGAAGTTGAAAGTGTAAAATTGAAAGTTGAAAGTCAAGGATTTTGAAATTGAAAGTGGATGATTATAAAAAAGTAGGTGTCATTCTGAGCCTGCGAAGAATCTAAAACGATTTCTCCGAATCGCCCTCCGACTTTTGTTTTAGCTATTATACAGCTGATTTTTTGCAAGCTCAGAATGACACTCGCTTTATTTTATCCTCAATTTTCAACTTTCAACTCTCAATTTTCAACTTAAGGAGGGTTTTTATGTCTCTTTTCGGTTTTTCTTCCGAATATGCGATCGGCAACGTTACCGTCGTGGATAATTTTTTTATCAACGAATTTCTCCCTAAAGCAAAGGGCGACCATGTGAAGCTGTACCTATACGGGCTGTTTGCCGCCGGAAACGGGGGTGTCGGAATCGACGGTCTGTCGGAGCTTTCCAAAATTCTCGGCATGAGCGAGGAGGAAATCTTCGACGGCTTTTCTCATCTCGAAACCGACGGACTTTTGTCGATACGCAAGGACCCGTTTACGGTGGTATTTGAAAACTCCAAAAACAAGGACGTACGCGCACGCAAAAAGTACAAGCCCTCAAAATATGCGGACTTTGTACACTCATTAGAGACCCTCTTTGCCGACCGTCCTCTCTCCGAAAACGAGATTTTGGAATACGTCGATACGTCGGAGAGTATGCATATCTCCCCCGACGCGCTGATTTTAATTGCGCGGTATTGTATCGACAGCCGCGGTTCGCATATCGGCTTTCGCTACATTTTGACCGTCGCACGCGATTGGGCAAAAAACGGTATCACGACCGCCGCTCTCGCCGAACGGAAAATCGACGAGCTTGAGCTATTGACGGGCGAATTAAAGGACATTTCCCTTGCCCTCGGCAAAAAAACCCCGCCCGACTTTTCCGATCGCGAAACCCTTGCAAAATGGAAATCGTGGGGCTTTACGACCGCGGCGATTCTGTTCTCCGCAAAACGCTTAAAAAATAAAGGGAACATGCAAAAGCTCGACTCCCTCCTCGAAGCCTACAAAAAGCTGAATATCTTCTCTATAGCGGAGATCGAGGAATACGAAACGCGGCGCGACGACCTCCGCGCATTGACTATCGAGATAAACAAAAAAATCGGAGTCCATTACGAACTCCTCGACAACGAAATCGAAACTTATACGGTCAATTGGGTGGAAATGGGCTTTGACCGCGACGCGCTTTTGGAGCTTGCGCAATACTGCTTTTTAAAGGGCTATCGGCGGCTGTCCGACATGGACGGCTTAGTCGCTAAATTTTACAAAATCGGACGGGTGTCCACGACCGCGATCAATCAATATGTGGACGGTCTGTTAAAGGACGACGAATTGATAAAAAAGCTGTACGCGATTTTAGACCTCAACAAATTCATCACACAAAACGACCGCGAAACCGTCGGAGTTTGGCTCTCCTCGTGGGGCTTTTCGGAGGACTTAATCCTCTCCGCCGCCGAAGCCGCACGCGGCAAAACTCACCCTATCGCCTACCTAAATCAAATACTTTCAAACCTCAAGCAAGAAGGGATCTATACCGCGGAAAAAGCCCGCGAATTTCTCAAAACGCCTAATACGCCGACGACTGCAAAACAAGCGGACTTTATGCGGCACGAGTACTCCAAAGAGGAATTGACCGCGCTTTTTGACAACATAGAAAATTTAGATAAAATCGAATTTTAAAGTGAAAGACAACCGGAGGAAACCCTTATG
>JAITOQ010000121.1 GCA_031289865.1 Clostridiales bacterium | reverse complement strand
CTCTTCCGCACTCGCGTCAAAAGCGACGGGTTATCCGATAGCAAAGGTCGCCGCAAAGATTGCGATAGGCTACAATTTGGACGAAATAATGAACGCGGTCACGGGAAAAACTTTCGCTTGCTTTGAACCCGCCCTCGACTATGTAGTAGTCAAGTATCCTAAATGGCCTTTTGACAAATTTGTCTATGCAAAGCGCGAGCTTGGGACGCAGATGAAAGCGACGGGTGAGGTCATGTCGATAGGCGACAATTTTGAATCCGCGCTCCTAAAGGCGGTACGCGGAGCGGATCTCCCGACCGACTTTTTGAGGCTCAAAAAGTTTGAAAACGCCGATCAAAAGACTCTATTCAAACATATAAAGGGCGCGACGGACGAAAGACTGTTTGCGGTATACGAGGCGATTTACCGCGGGGTAGGTATCGAAGAGATATTTGAAGCGTCAAAGATAGACCGTTGGTTTCTTTCAAAAATAAAAAATATCTCCGACTTTGTAAAATCTATCGAGGGACAAAAGCTCACTTCCGAACGCTATTCCCTCGGTAAAAAATACGGCTTTACCGACAAGGTATTGCGTCGGATTTCCGGCTTTGATTTTGAGTATAAGGCTCTTCCCGATTTTAAAATGGTGGACACTTGCGCGGGCGAATTTTTTGCGGACACGCCGTACTTCTATTCCTCGTTTAACACCCCCGAAAGCGGCGGCGAAAACGAAGCGATCGAGTACATACAGCGGAGCAAAAAGGAAACCGTAATAGTTTTAGGGAGCGGCTGTATCCGTATCGGTCAAGGTATCGAGTTTGACTATGCGAGCGTACATTGCGTGAGGACGCTCAAAAAACTCGGCTACAACGTCGTCATCATCAACAACAATCCCGAAACGGTTTCGACCGACTTTGACACCTCCGATAGGCTCTATTTCGAGCCGCCTACCGACGAGGACGTCTTAAATATCGTAAATATAGAGAAGCCTTACGGCGTGGTCGTTGCGTTCGGCGGTCAGACCGCCATCAAACTCACGGGGGCTTTGGCGAGAAACAATATCCGTATCCTTGGGACAAGCGCGGACAGTATCGACATGGCGGAGGACAGAAAACGCTTTGACGCGCTCCTTGAGGAATACAATATCGCAAGACCGAAGGGGTATACGGTCTTGACGCGTGCGGAGGCGTTAAACGCGGCAAACTCTTTAGGCTATCCCGTTTTGATACGTCCGTCGTACGTTTTGGGCGGTCAAAACATGATCGTCGCGTTTTCGGACGCGGATATCGAGGAGTTTATGGATATCATTCTCACCTACAATATCACAAATCCGATACTTGTGGACAAGTATATCAGCGGTACGGAATGCGAAATCGACGCTATATTTGACGGCGAGGACATTTTTATACCGGGTGTTATGGAGCATATAGAGCGTGCGGGCGTCCATTCGGGCGACAGTATTGCGGTATACCCGCCTCAAAATATCACGGACGACATGTACAACAAGATTTTGGACGTGTCGTACAAGCTATGCAAGGGCTTAAAGGTACAAGGTATCGTCAACGTCCAATATATCATCAAAGACAACGAATTGTACGTCATCGAGGTAAATCCGCGTGCATCGCGTACCGTGCCGTACCTCTCAAAGGTGACGAGTGTCCCGATATGCGAGATTGCTACCCGCGTCGCTCTCGGCGAAAAGCTAAAGGATCTACCGTACGGGACGGGTATTTGGCGCGATATGCCTTATACGGCGGTAAAGGTTCCCGTGTTTTCCTTTGAAAAGCTTACCGACGTGGACACCATGCTCGGCGCGGAGATGAAATCGACGGGAGAGGTTTTGGGGCTTGGAAAAAATCTGCAAGAGGCTCTCTACAAGGGCTTGCTTGCGGCGGGTTACCGCCTAAGAAAGAGCGGCGGAGTCTTTGTCAGCGTGAGAAATCAAGACAAAAGCGAGATTGCCGCAATCGCCAAAAAATTCTACGACCAAAAATTTAAAATTTATGCGACCGCGGGTACGTCGGAGGTCTTAAAAAAGGCGGGAATAGCCGTTACGACGGTTCAAAAAATCCACGAAAACCCGACGGACAACACCCAAACCCTACTAAAAAGCGGCAAGGTGGACTATATCATTTCCACGTCCGCAAAGGGGAGAGATCCCGCACGCGACAGCGTAAAAATCAGACGGCTTGCGACCGCAAACAAGATCCCGTGCTTGACCTCTATCGACACGGCAAACGCGCTTGCGGACTGTCTATTGGGAAAATTCAGCGAGGAAAACACAGAGCTTGTAGATATCAACAATATGAGGAAGGACAAAATGCAGCTAAAATTTACAAAAATGCACGGAGCGGGTAACGATTATATCTATATCAACTGCTTTGAGAATGTTTCAATCAATAGCCCCGAATCACTTTCCGTCTATCTTTCCGACCGTCGTTACGGTGTCGGCGGGGACGGCGTCATACTTATTTGCCCGTCCGATGTTGCGGACGCAAAGATGCGCATGTTTAATTTGGACGGTTCGGAGGGGAAAATGTGCGGCAACGGGATTCGCTGCGTCGCAAAATATCTCTACGACAAAGGCATTGTCAAAAAGACGGAGATAACCATAGAAACCCTAAGCGGTATAAAAGCCCTCACACTCTTTACTCAAGGCGGCAAGGTCGCACGCGTCAGCGTCAATATGGGCAAAGCTATTTTGACCGCAAAGGATATTCCCGTAATTTTCCCTAAAGAGCAGGTCGTAAACGAGAAAGTGAAGGTAGGGAATAAGGAATACAAAATCACTTGCGTATCCATGGGAAATCCTCATTGCATCGTCTTTTGCGACGATATAGAAGCCCTCGATTTGGAAAAGATAGGGCCTATCTTTGAGCGCGATAAGATGTTTCCGGAACGCGTCAACACCGAATTTGTCAAGGTCATCGGTGAAAGCAGTATCTCTATGCGCGTATGGGAGCGCGGAAGCGGCGAAACCCTCGCTTGCGGTACGGGCGCTTGCGCGGCGGTGGTCGCCGCCGTCCTCAACGGATATTGCAAAGAGGGACAAGATATCAAGGTGAAGCTCTTAGGCGGCGAACTTACCGTGAAGTATACGAGCGGCGAAGTTATCATGACGGGCGACGCAAAATTGGTGTACGAGGGCGTAGTAGAAATTTAAGAAACACACGGCACGGAAGTAAAAAAATACACGCGTATAAACGTAAGAAACACGCGGTATAGAAGCGAAAAAAACACGGCTAAAAATACAAGGGAGAAAGTTATGAATCAAACCGTTCTTGTTTTGGATTTCGGAGGGCAATACAAAGAATTGATTGCCCGAAGTATCCGTAATTGCAACGTCTATTCGATGATTAGATCGGGGAAAATTTCTGCGGAGGAAGTTTCCTCTATAAGTCCTATCGGCATCGTTCTGACGGGCGGGCCTAATAGCGTATATAAAGAAAACGCTATCGGGATTGATAAAAGAATCTTTGAGCTCGGAATACCCGTACTCGGTATTTGTTACGGAATGCAGCTCCTTTGCCATACTTTAGGCGGGCGCGTCGAGGGCGCAAAAAAGAGCGAGTACGGAGTGACCGAAACCGTGCTCGACGTGAAAAATCCGCTGTTTTTAGGACTAAAGCAAAAAATAAAGACCCTCATGAGCCATACCGACACGGTGGTAGGACTGCCCGACGGATTTATTTCGACGGGAAGTACGCCGAACACCGAATTCGCCGCTTGCGCGAATGTCAAAAAGAAGCTGTTCGGGATACAATTTCACCCCGAAGTGGAGCTGACCGAAAACGGCGCGGAGTTGTTTCACAATTTTTTGTATAACATTTGCGGTGCGGCGGGCGACTACAACATAGACGATTATGTCGAGCGTCAGATTGCGGCGATCCGCAAAACCGTCGGCAGCGAACGCATGATACTCGCGCTGTCGGGCGGGGTTGACTCGTCCGTGGCGGCGGCGATACTGTCCCGCGCTATAGGCAAACAGCTCACTTGCGTTTTTGTCGATCACGGTTGTATGCGTTACGGCGAGGGCGACGATATAGAACGCGTTTTTTCAGCCATGGATCTTCGGTTTATCCGCGTAAATGCGGAGGAACGCTTTTTATCTAAATTAAAGGGGGTTTCCGAACCCGAAGAGAAGCGAAAAATCATCGGAAAAGAATTTATTTCGGTATTTCAAGACGAAGCCGACAAACTCGGCGATATAAAATTTTTGGCGCAAGGGACGATTTATCCCGACGTCATAGAGTCGGGCGGCGAACATGCCGAAACGATTAAAAGCCACCACAATGTGGGAGGTCTTCCAAAGGACATGAAATTCACCGTAATAGAGCCGCTTAGGTTGTTATTTAAAGACGAGGTGCGCGCAATCGGCGCGAAATTAGGGCTAAAAAAATTCTTGGTTTCGCGGCAGCCTTTCCCTGGACCGGGGCTTGCAATCCGTATCATGGGCGATGTCACAAAGCAAAAGCTCGATATGCTCAGGCTTGCCGACCGTATCGTGTGTCAAGAGATCGGAAAAATCGCAAAGAGAATGAAAGTCAGTCAATATTTTGCGGTCTATACCGACGTAAAAACCGTCGGAGTCATGGGCGACGGACGGAGCTACGACAATCTCATAGCGGTTCGCGCCGTTACGACCTCCGATTTTATGACTTGCGACTATACGCCTATCCCTCACACCGTCCTCAAAAAAATCTCCGCGAGAATAGTCAACGAGGTAAAAGGCGTCAATAGAGTGGTGTACGATATCACAAGTAAACCGCCCGCAACGGTAGAGTGGGAATGATTTTTCTGCAAAAAAAAAATCATAATAATCGTTTGTGTCGAGATTTAATTTTTTAGGTAATCCATATCAGATTATATCAATATTATCAATTTAGAATTTAGAAAAAATAGCAAGAGAGGATTATATGAAGTACATATTTGTTACAGGCGGCGTTGTTTCGGGTTTGGGTAAAGGGATTACCGCGGCTTCTTTAGGGCTGTTGTTAAAGGCACGCGGGTTAAAGGTGGGCGTTATCAAGCTTGATCCGTATATCAACGTCGATCCGGGGACTATGAGTCCGTATCAGCACGGCGAGGTGTACGTCACGGAGGACGGCGCGGAAACCGATCTCGATCTGGGGCATTACGAGAGGTTTATCGACGTAGAACTCAATCGGTTTTCAAATCTCACGAGCGGACGCGTCTATTTCAACGTCATCAACAAGGAGCGCGAGGGGAAGTATCTCGGTCAGACTATTCAGGTTATACCTCACGTCACAAACGAGATCAAGGAGTTTCTCTTTAACGGCGCGAAAGCCTTCGGGTCGGACGTCATGATTATCGAAATCGGCGGAACGACGGGCGACATAGAGAGCCAGCCTTTTTTGGAGGCGGTTCGCCAAATTCAGCTTGACGTTGGGCGCAACAACTGCCTCTTTATCCATGTTACCCTTGTACCGTACTTGAGCTTTGCGGGCGAACACAAGTCAAAGCCGACGCAGCATTCCGTAAAGGAATTACAGTCACTCGGAATC
>JAITOQ010000097.1 GCA_031289865.1 Clostridiales bacterium | reverse complement strand
GGACGTGTACGTCATGAATACCTGCTCGGTCACAAACGAGGCGGAGCGAAAGTCGGGACAATACGTCGCAAAGCTCAAAAAGCTCAATCCGTCTGCAAAAATTGTCGTGACGGGGTGCGCTGTAGAGCGTGAAAAGGAACGCTTTCTCAAAAAGGGAATAGACGCTTTGATCGGTACGGAGGACAAGTCGCGGATAGCCGATATCATAGAGGGTTTTTATAACATTTCCGACGGTATAGAAGCGTCTGAAAGTATAGATCACATTTTACATATTTCCGACCGTTATGAGGAGATAGAATTTTCTACAACCTCACGCTCCCGAAATTATATAAAGATACAATACGGGTGCGATAGGTTCTGCTCATACTGTATTATTCCGTATGTTCGCGGACGAAGCCGATCACGCGCCGCGGAGCGTATTTTAGAGGAATTGAAGTCGTCGCATGAGAATGAAATCGTCCTAATCGGTATCAATTTGAGCGCGTACGGACACGACTTAGGCGGTTCGCTTACGGGACTCATAAGACGGATTGCCGAAGTCGCACCGCGTGTCAGACTTCGGTTGGGGTCGCTTGAAACCAACGTGATAGACGGGGAATTTTTGACCGCGCTTGCGTCGCTTAAAAATTTTTGTCCTCATTTTCATTTGTCCTTGCAGAGCGGGGACGACGGCGTACTAAAGGATATGAACCGCCGCTATGATACTCGAACCTTCCGCGAAAAGGTAGAGTTGATCCGTGCATTTTTTGATAACGCGTGTATCACGACGGATATCATCGTCGGCTTTCCGACAGAGAGCGAAGGGGGTTTTTTAAACTCCTTGCGCTTTGCGGAAAGCATAGCCTTTTCGGACATTCACGTCTTTCCGTTTTCGGCAAAAAAGGGAACGAAAGCAGAGGCGTTAAAAGCGCGTGTGAGCGACCTCGAAATGAAAGCAAGGGTGACGTTTATGACGGAATTAAAACGCCGGCTAAAGCGCGCTTATGCCGAAAAAAACATAGGAAACACCTTGCGCGTCCTAATAGAGGAGAGCGCAAACGGACACTCGTCCGGCTACTCCGAAAATTATCTCCGTACAATCCTCTCCGAAAAAATCGAAGTCGGCACGGTCGTCGCCGCGCACGCGCTTTCGGTAAAAGAGGACAACGGCGAAATCGTCGTTATCGCCAAAACAATATAGAATCAAAATTCGGTTCTATCGTAGGGTCGCGGTCTTCATCATTCGGTTCTATCGTAGGGAACGCGGTCTTCATCATTCGGTGCTATTGTAGGGGACGCTGCCTTCAGCGTCCCGAAAAAGTCGGTGTCATTCTGACGCACAACCATAAAAATAAAAACAAAATTCATAAAGGAAGAAAAAATGTTGACATCAAAAGAAAGAAAACTCCTCGAATCAAAAGCAAACGCCTTAGAGCCAATTTTTCAAATCGGCAAAGGCGGCGTCACAGAAAACCTTGTCAAATCGGTGGCGGAGGCATTAAAGAGCCGCGAGTTGGTAAAACTCCACGTCTTAAACAATGCGGAAGCCGAACCGCGTGCGATTCTCACCGAATTAGCGGAAAAAACCGCGTCCGAACCCGTCGCGGTGAGAGGCGGCAAATTGATCCTCTACAAGCTGTCCGACAAGGACGGAATCAAGCATGTGCTGTAAAAAGCGGCGTGACACTGCACCCATCAAAAAGCAATTGTCATTCTGAGCACAGCGAAGAATCTAAAACGTCAGCCGTATAATAAAAAAAAGGAGTATATCATGAAATTCAAAATGGTACACGGAAACAGAAATGTTTTTGATTTAAACAAAAGCTTGACCTTTTATAAGGACGCGCTTGGGTTTGTTGAAGTGCGCAGAATCAACGCCGCCGACGGCAGCTTTGTCATCGCTTTTTTGAGGGACGGGATTTCCGATTTTCAGCTTGAATTGACGTGGCTCAAGGAGCGCGACGTTCCCTATGAGCTTGGCGACAACGAAATCCATTTGGCTCTCGAATGCGCGGATTTTGACGAGGCATACAAAAAGCATAAAGCAATGGGTTGCGTCTGCTATGAAAATCCGTCGATGGGAATCTACTTTATCGAGGATCCCGACGGATATTGGGTAGAGATTATTCCTAAAGCATAGAGCGAGGGTTATTTACCGATTGCGGCTAAAAAAGCAAGTGTTATTCTGAGCACAGCGAAGAATCTAAAACGATAGTCGTTCCGACGAAAAAACAGCGTGATTTCGGCCGTATAGAAACGTTTTTTTTTGATAAACTAAACGGTATTATGATTGCTGTATTTATCGTGTTTTTCGCGCTTGTTTTCCTTGTGTTTTTTACGGTACGGGTGCGGGTTGATTGTTATATCGACGTGCTGAACGGCAGATTTCTCGTTTCAGCCGCGCTTCCTTTTCGGATCAAAAGGATTCTTTTGAAAGGGCGGCTCGACGACGGAGAGTTCGTCGTTTTTTTGTTTAACAAAGAAATCAAGCCGAAAGAAAAGCGAGTAAGAAAGAGAGACGAGATTTCACAAACCGAAATAAAAAAGGTCGTGAAACGCATTGATATATTGGGAATGATAAGACGGTTCGGCTTAGAAAATCTCTCGATAGACGCGTTAAACGGCGGAGATGATTTTACCGTATTTTTATTTTTGAACACCTTTATCTCAAATCTCCTCGCGGGCTATCTGCCCGTTTTGGAACACGTCCTAAATATCGACGCCTCGTCTTATCATATAGCGACATATCATAAAGCGGCTTGCAAAATCCGTATACGGCTGTCGTTTTTACTCAATTTATTTAAGGTCATTCGGATCATAATACGTTTAAAAAAGTGAAAAAGTTTTGCTGCTATGACCGCAAAACTTGTTATTTTTATATAGTTTTGCGGTTATAACCGCAAAACTTTTAGACACAATTGCGGCTTTTTTGGTGTGATTTTTAAAATACGAATATTAAAAGTCTTTTCGTTTATACTAAGAAAAACCATGGAGAGGTGACTTATGGATTCAAACATAAACGACATTATGACGCAAGCGATGGAAAATCTAAAGAGCATGATTGACGTCGATACGGTGGTAGGACGTCCTATAAGCATGGGAGAGAGCTATATCGTACCGATTTCAAAGGTCACTTTCGGGTTTCTTGCGGGCGGGAGCGAATTTAACGAAACTTGCACCTCGCGCAGCAATAGCGGGCGGGCAAATTATCCGCACGCGGGAGGGAGCGGGTCGGTCGTATCTATCAGCCCTCTCGGATTTTTAGTGGTAAAAGAGGACGATCAAAGTCTGATCAAAATGACGGACGGGGAGGATGACAAATGGAGCAAAGCGGCAAAAAATATCTTTTCGACGATTTTTTCCAAAAAGGACAAAGACAAGGAACATTGAGCCTTGAAAGAAGCATATTTTTCTCCAAAAAAAGAGAAAGAAAACGAACAGATTTTCATCTCAAAAAAAGTGTAAAAATCGGCGTTTCTATAGCGTCTGTTTTAATCTTTTTTTTGTCCTCGTTTTTTATATCATGTGTTGTATCATATATTACAAAAGAACGGGTGTCGGCTGCGGGCGGCTGGTCGGCTTATGCGGCTATGGAGCAGAGTACGGGTAGGGTATTGTACGGCTCAAATCTACATATGCGGTTGCCGATGGCAAGTACGACAAAGATCATGACGGCTATCACGGTCATTGAAAGCGGCGGTTTGGAGAAAAAAATCAAAGTACCGCGTGCGGCGGTCGGAGTCGAGGGTTCGTCAATCTACTTAAAAGAAAACGAGGAAATCAAGACGGAGGATCTCCTATACGGCTTGATGCTTATGTCGGGAAACGACAGTGCGGCCGCGCTTGCGATTGCGACTTCGGGGAGCGTGGAAAAATTTGCGGAGCTTATGAACAAAAAAGCCGCGGCGATAGGCGCAAAGAACACGCATTTTGTCAATCCTCACGGCTTACATCACGCGGAGCATTACACGACCGCGTACGATTTGGCTCTCATAAGCGCGTACGCGCTCAAAAATCCGACCTTCAAAAAAATCGTCGCAAGTGAAAAACACATCATTCCCGACACCTCGTCGGGCGCGGGCGCAAGGTATCTCCACAACAAAAACAAAATGCTCCATATGTATGAGGGCGCGGACGGCGTAAAGACGGGTTTTACAAAAAATTCGGGTAGGTGCTTGGTTTCGTCCGCGACAAAAAGCGGAATGCAAGTGGTTGTAGTAGTGCTTAATTGTCCCGATATGTGGAACGACAGTATGTCGCTATTAAACCGTTCGTTTGAAAACTATAAAATGGTAAAGCTAGTAGGGCAAGAGCAAGGGATTACCGTGAGGGTTGAGAACGGTACAAAAAATTCCGTGACCGCCGCGCCTTATGATTTTTATTATCCGATATCCGAAAATGAGCGCGTAAGCTATGAATACAGGACTACAAACCTCCGCGCACCGGTGAAAAAAGGTGAAAATGCGGGAAAAATTATTGTAAGTATCGATAATCGCTTGCTTTTTGAGCAAAAAATGGTTACTATTGATAGCGTAAAAGAAAAGGGAGTGTTGGATCACTTCAAGGATTTTTTCGGGCTTGACGAAAAACAAGCGAAAAACACCGCTTGACCGTAACAAGACCGTAGCTTTAAAAAGCCGAAAAAATGTTGTTTTGATTCCGTATAAAAACCATGCGTATCAATAAATATCTTGCGGACGCGGGCGCGGCTTCGCGCCGTACCGCCGACAACCTCATCACCGAAGGACGGGTCAAGGTCAACGGAAAGCCGGCGGTGATCGGACAAGAAGTCCGTTTGCCCAACGACACCGTCACATTAGACGGCGTAAAGCTCGTACTTAAGAATAAGAACAATTATCTTTTGTTTC
>JAITOQ010000031.1 GCA_031289865.1 Clostridiales bacterium | reverse complement strand
CCTTCACTCCGATAACGGGAGGGTATAGGGTGAGCGTCGGTACGACGGAAAATGAAACGGAGATTGTTATACCGAGGACATACGAGGGCGAACCCGTATGAGAGATAGATAATAGCTTTGGGGTTTGTACGAAGTTAGTGAAGCTGACGGTACCGTTTGTGGGGAATAAGTTGAGCGGGACGAGTAATGTATATTTCGGATATATCTTTGGGGCGAGTAGTTATAGTCAGAATCAAAGTAAAGTTCCGGCTTCTCTCAGAGAGGTAATTGTAACGGGTGAGGTAAGTATCGGTGCTTATGCTTTCTCTAATTGTAGCGGACTGACCACGATCTCGCTACCTTTGGTCACAAGTATCGGTAATTATGCTTTCAATTATTGTAGCGTACTGACCTCTATCTCGTTACCTACTGTGACAAGTATCGGTAATTATGCTTTCTTTTATTGTAGCGGACTGACCTCTATCACGCTACCTAAAGTGACAAGTATCGGTAATAATGCTTTCCGTGAATGTAGCGGACTGACCGAGATCACGCTACCTAATGTGACCAGTATCGGTGAATGTGCTTTCTTATATTGTAGCGGACTGACCTCGATCACGATACCTAATGTGACAAGTATCGGTGCTTATGCTTTCGAATATTGTAGCGGACTGACCTCAATCACGCTACCTAATGTGACAAGTATCGGTTCTTATGCTTTCTCTTATTGTAGCGGACTGACCTCGATCACGCTACCTAAAGTGACAAGTATCGGTAATTATGCTTTCTATAGATGTAGCGGACTGACCTCGATTAATGTTGAAGAAAGCAACCTATACTATAGTACAATAGAGGGAGTATTATACAACAAAGATAAAACGATACTCATCGTTTATCCGGCAAAAAAGACGGGAACGTCGTTTACTGCGCCTAACAGTGTGACAAGTATCGGCAATTATGCTTTCTCTTATTGTAGCGTACTGACCACAATCACGCTACCTAATGTGACAAGTATCGGTGATGGTGCTTTCTCTAATTGTAGCGGACTGACCACAATCACGCTACCTAATGTGACAAGTATCGGTGATGGTGCTTTCTATTATTGTAGCGGACTGACCTCGATCACGCTACCTAAAGTGACAAGTATCGGTGATGATGCTTTCTATTATTGTAGCGGACTGACCTCTATCACGCTACCTAATGTGACAAGTATCGGGGATCGTGCTTTCTATTATTGTAGCGGACTGATCGAGATCACGCTACCTAATGTGACAAGTATCGGGGAGTATGCTTTCTCTTATTGTAGCGGACTGATCGAGATCACGCTACCTAATGTGACAAGTATCGGTGGTAGTGCTTTCCAATCTTGTAGCAGGCTGACCTCGATCACTATTCATAGTAATGTAACATACATAGGAAGTAGCGCTTTCTCTTATTGTAGCAAGCTAACAATTTATGTAGAGGCTTCAAGTAAGCCGAGCGGTTGGGATACTAATTGGAACCCTTCAAACCGTCCGGTGGTATGGGGTTGTACGTTGTCGGCGGACAAGAGCTATGTAGTTTCGTTTACAAAAACGGCAGATAGTATTAGCAATCCTACCGCCACAAACGGGATTTCCGCGCCGTACCGTGAGGGTTACACCTTTGGCGGTTGGGCGACGGTTGAGGGCGGTGCAGTGGAATACACGGCTACGAACGTGAATAGTGCGACGAACGACACCGTGTTGTACGCGATTTGGATCGAAGAATAAGGATTTAAACGCAAGGTAAGAAAAAAACAAAGGGTTAAATGAGGAAAGCAGCGGACGTTTTTTTAGAGCGTTCGCTGTTTTGTTGTTATGAGGTTTTTTATTCGGATACGGGACGATGAGGCATCGTCCCCTACAATCGGATACGGGACGATGAAGGCATCGTCCCATACAAGAGAATCGTTTTAGTTGTCGTACGGCTGACATTTGAGATTCTTCACTCCGCTCGGAATGACAACGGCTTTTTTGTAAACAACCCCTCCGATTTTTTTGTAAAGAACGCCCACGATTTTTTTATTTTAAGACGATAACATTTGCGGTTTTTTTTTGTATGTGTTAAAATATAGGCGAAATGGATCGAGCGGATATTTTGAGAGAGATGAGATACGAGGCGGGGGATGTTTCCGCGCCGATTATGCGCGAGGAGAGCGTTGCGCTTTTGACTGAGGAGGTCGAGCGGCTTAAGCCCAAGCGGATTTTGGAAATCGGGACTGCTATCGGTTATTCGGGGACGCAGATGCTTTTTAATGCGGGTGAGGACACTCGTTTGACGACGATTGAGCTTGACGTTTTTTTTGCGGAGCTTGCGCTCAAAAATTTTGAAAAGAGCGGACTTCGTGAACGCGTACGGCTCATCGAGGGTGATGCGGGCGAGGTGGTCGCGATGATGGAGGGTCGGTTTGACTTTATACTGTTGGACGGTCCCAAAGGGCAATACGAGCATTACCGACCGTATCTCAAGCGTCTTTTAAACGTCGGAGGAATCCTTTTTGCGGACAACGTCCTCTTTAAGGGCTATGTCAACGACTATTATATAAAGCACAAACACCGCACGATCGTCAACAGCTTGACTTTATTCATTCGCAACATGCAAAAAGACCCCGATTTTGAAACCCGTCTTTTGGAAACGGAGGACGGCATAATAATTGCGAAGTTGAAAGTGGAAAGTTGAAAGTTGAAAATTGCGGATTTAAAAACGAATGCAGAATTGCGGATAAAAATATAAGTCGGTGTCATTCTGAGTGAAGCGAAGAATCCAAAACGATTTCTCCGAATTCCTTTAATCAGATTACGAATTTATGTTTTAACAGTTATACAACTGACGTTTGAGATTCTTCGCATTCGCTCAGAATGACACCCATTTTTCTCCACCGTTCAGAAACAGCATGTTTTATCCGCTAACCCTTGATATCACTCATTAAAAAGCGTTAAAGTTTTTGAAAAGAGCGCGAGAAAAAATTTTTCCCAAAAATTTTGTCTCGCGACCTCTATTCTCAAAAAAAATAAAAACAAAAAAAAGAGGAACATATGCCCGAATTATTAGCCCCCGCGGGTAATTTAAATAAGCTCTATACCGCGTTTCACTTCGGTGCGGACGCGGTCTATTTAGGCGGTAATCAATTTAGTTTACGGGCTTTTGCGGACAACTTTTCGATAGCCGATATTCGGACGGGTACGGAGTTTGCGCACTCGATCGGTAAAAAAGTCTATGTCGCGGTCAACGTCTATCCGCGGACGGATGACTTCGGCGCGATACGCGAGTACTTCTCCGAACTGAAAAAAATCGGAGTTGACGGCTTGATTGTCGGCGACATGGGCGTACTAACGGCTGCAAAAGATGCGGCGAACGGCATACCTATCCACCTAAGTACTCAAGCGAATACGACGAATGCGGAGGCGGTCAAGTTTTACCGCGTTTTAGGCGTCAAGCGCGGGGTGTTGGCCCGGGACTTGACGAGAGACGAAATCAAGGAGATCAGGGACGGTGTAGACGGCATAGAGATAGAGTGTTTTGTACACGGCGCGATGTGCATGTCCTACAGCGGCAGATGCATTTTGAGCAACTACCTCACGGGGCGCGACTCGAACCGCGGCGAATGCGCTCAACCGTGCCGCTACGAGTACAGAATACGCGAGGTTTCGGACGACAGAGAGCTGACGCTTTGCGAGGATAAAAAGGGAACCTACCTCCTCAACAGCAAGGATCTCTGTATGATAGGGCATATCGGGGAGCTTGAATCGGCGGGGGTCGGTTCGTTTAAAATCGAGGGGCGAATGAAGTCTGAATTTTATGTCGGGAGCGTCGTAAACGCTTATAGACGCGCTCTCGACGACCTTTCGAGCGGAAAAAACACGCCGCCCGAAACCTATTTTAAAGAGATAGAAAAGACGGGAAACAGAGGTTTTACGACGGGATTTTACTTCGGCGGTAAGGATTATATGAATCTCGAATCCTCAAAAAACCGTTCGGAATACATCTTTGCCGCGTGTGTTTTGGGGTACGACGAGGGGCGCGGCGCACTCATCGTCGAGCAGCGAAACCGCTTTATAAAAGGCGACAGATTGCAAGTTCTCTCAAACGGCGAAAACTTTTTAAGGGAAATAGAGGTCGCCGAAATGTCCGACTTGCGCGGCGCGATAGTAACCGACGCAAAACGCGTACAAGAAGTACTGTATCTCAAGACGGATTTGAGGCTCGAAGCGCAGGACATTTTGTATAAAAATTGAAAGTGGAAAGTTGAAAGCGGAAAATTAAGGTGTCGCCTCGCTCCGATAAAAAGCAGATGTCATTTTGAGCTTGCGAAGAATCTCAAACGATTTCTCCGATAAAAAGCAGATGTCATTCTGAGCTTGCGAAGAATCTCAAACGATTTCTCCGAATTATATCTCTCAATATCATCGCTTATCAACTTTCAACTTTTAACTTAATCGATTATTGCATTTTTACGGCTTTTTTGGAATACTATGAGAGGTAGAGTATTCTGCTTTAAGCCTAAAACGGGAATAGTGCCTTTCAATTTAAAAAAATGAGGAACGAATGAAACAGCGATTTTTAATCACAATAGAATACGACGGCAGAGGCTACAGCGGCTGGCAGCGTCAAAAAAACGGCGTCGCTATTCAAGCAAAAATCGAGGAGGCTCTCCTCGGTATATTCGGAGAAAAAATCAACCTTTACGGGAGCAGTCGGACGGACGCCGGAGTCAGCGCGTACGAACAGACTGCGCATTTCGACGTCGATACGCTAATCTCTGCGGAAAAAATTCCGCACGCGTTAAATTCTGTGTTGCCGAACGATATTGCGGTGACGGGCTGTATAGTCGTCGCGGACGACTTTCACGCGAGATTCGCCGAAAAGAAAAAGACCTATGTCTATAGGATATATATTTCACCGACACGCCGACCGATATTTGACCGCGAGAGGCTTCGGCTCTTAAAACCGCTCGATATAGCCGCCATGAAAGCCGCCGCCGAAGGTATGGTCGGTAGATATGATTGCAGCTTGTTTCAAAAGTCGGGGAGTCCGAGCGGCGCGCCGATAAAGACGGTTTACAGCGTCGAAGTGACGGAGCCAAAGCCCGATTGTATCGATATCACGGTGACGGGCGACGGCTTTTTGTACAAGATGGTTCGTACCATGGCGGGGACGTTGGTATACGTCGGACAAGGCAAGCTCACTCCTCAAGAAATCGCCGACGCCGTAAAAAATTGCGACAAAGAAAAAATCGGAAAGACCCTTGCGGGGGAATTTCTTTATCTTTTAAAAACAGAATATGCAACGTTAAAAGTTGAGAATTGAAAGTTGAAAGTTGAGAATTGCGGATAAAATTGTAGGGGTGACCGCCATCGGTCGTCCGAAATTCGTATAAAAAAGCAAGTGTCATTCTGAGCTTGCGAAGAATCTAAAATGTTAGCTGTTACGCTTTAAGGAATAAAAAATGGGAAAATTTAATTATGATACAAGAGTGCGCGAGGTCTTACGCGACCAACGCGCAGTGGATTTGGTCGAGGAATATGCGCAAGGGATCACAAATCACCCTTTGGTAGGGGTCGTCAAAATGTTTACGCTTAGGCAAGCCTTCTCTTACCGCGAGGCAATAAAAAACTACCTCAATTTGACAGACGGAGAGATAGACGTCTTTATCGAGAGGCTTTTTAGTATAGAGTAAAACAAGTTGAAAATTGAAAGTCGAAAGTTGAAAATTGCGGATAAAAAATCAATATCATTCTGAACGGAGTGAAGAATATAAAACGTTAGCCGTATAACAATTAACACAAAAAATCGGTATTAAAATAAAAATATCGACGGCATAAAATCACAAAAAAAAAGAGATTTACATCGCGTAAAAACGGCGGTATAGATCTCTTTTTTTGCTGTAATTTTTTTTGTTTTTTTGTGAAAAATTTTATATCGGTCGCGGCTGACTTTTAAATTACCGTCGGCTTTCGTACACAGCTTTGCGCGGAAAATTTAACACACCCGAATATCCGCTTACCTTTGTATCGGGGCTGTCAAACCTTTCGCGCTGTTTCTCGTCAAACACATTTGTCCGCATATAGGCGACAAGATTGTGAAAGGGGCATAGTATGTTGTTTTTTTGTGCGAGATGATATAAAGTCCAAAGATAGGCTTGCGCTTGTATAGATAGGCAAATAGATCGTATCTTATATTCTAAAATGCTGAACTCGTCCTCGCTCAATATGTTTTTTTCTCTAAGGTAGCAAATATATGAGAGGTACGAAAACAGCTTATCGACCTTTCTTTCCGTATCGCTCCCGCCATGAAAACTCTCATTATACCATGGGGCGTCATATTCAAATAGGTACATTGTTTGCGCATTTTCGTAGTCAAAGCGTAGGTTTTCAATAATATGACCGATAAATTCGGCACGTTTAATTTTGTTGCCGCTTTGCCACTGCAATATAGCAAAAGCACCTATGCCGCCGCCTAAAACGGCAACAATTAGCGTCACTAAAGCAATCCAATCTCCGACACCCATGTAAAAACCTCCCGATGAAAAAACGACTAATCAATCGTTATTTTTTTATTGCGCTACACCATATTATAGGATAGTCTAAAGTAAGAGTATTATATCAAATTTTGTCTTTTATGGTATCGTTACTCTATATATTGAGTATTAACGTTTTTGCTCAATATTTTTAGTAAAATACCTTTATGGACATTTTTTCGGAAAGGCTATTGGAATTACGTCAAGAAGCTAAGATCAGTCAAGCACGGCTTGCGAAAGATCTTGGCGTTAGCTTTTCCATAATCTGCTATTGGGAGACAGACCGCAGCGAGCCTACAATCATAAACCTTTTAAAAATCGCGCAATATTTCAATGTTTCAGCGGATTTTTTAATAGGGCTTTCGGATAATTGATTTTGACGTTTAACCACCCCGTCAGACTTCGTCTGCCACCCCTCCCCATAGGGGAATTTTATGCCGCCATTATTATAGATAAAACCAATACAAAATCATCGCAAAAAAAAGAGATCTATACCGAGTAAAAACGGAGATATAGATCTTTTTTCGTTGTTATTTTTATTGTGTCGGGACGGCATAAAATTCCCCTATAGGGAGGGGTGGCAGACGAAGTCTGACGGGGTGGTTAAACGTTGGTAGGCGGGCAAAGCCCGACGATGTCGGATACGGGACGATGAAGGCATCGTCCCCTACAATCGGATACGGGACGATGAGGGGCATCGTCCCTTACAATCGGATACGGGACGATGAAAGCATCGTCCCCTACAATTCGATTCGGATTACGGGCAACCGAGAGCGGTCGCCCTTACAATTTTATCCGCAATTTTCAACTTTCAACTTTCAATTTTCAACTTTTATATCGGCGTCACTCTGCTCGTTTTTCAACGCTTCCAAAAATTCCGAGGCTTTTTCTATGGCTTGTTGAGAGACCTTAAAGTTGTGGTTTAGGTGAAAGCAGTGGTTGTCGAGAAAGCGTTCGGAGTAAAAGGATTCGACGGGGATATTTTTTTCGTTGAGGGTTTGTTCCAACATTTCGCTTTGCTGTGCGCAAAAAATGTCTTTTTTGGCGTATACCAAAAAGGTTTTCGGAAATCGTTCGTTGATGAATTCCATAGGCGCGAAGTATTTAAAATATTTGAATTCATTGACGTGATCCTTGTCATAGCCCGTCGTCTCCTCTATGATTTTGTTGGCGAGGTCGAGCGGGAGCCTTTTGTTGAGAGAAATTTCAAGGTCAAACGGACCGCAAAACAGTAACGCGCCCGTCGGTACGGTGAGGGAAGCGGGTGCTCCGATTTCTTTAGCATACTCCTCGTTGGACGCCGCGGTACAGATGAGCGACGCGATATTTGCGCCCGCGGAATCTCCGCTGACGACGATTTTGGACGGATCGAGGTTAAAGGTTTCCGCATTTTTTACGACCCAATTAAGCGCGACTACTCCGCTGCGGACGCAGAACGGAAATTTGTATTCCGAGGCGATACCGTAATTTATATTAAAGACCGCGTATCCCAAAGACGCGACGTATGCGGAAAAATAGCGTCTATGCCGTTTGTTGCCCGCGACAAAGCCGCCGCCGTGGAGATTGATAAACACGGGCAGTTTTCCCGTCGACGGTAGGTCGCTCTGTATGTATAGGTCGCCTTTGCGGATTTCGGGAAACTCAAAGTCATAGATGATATCCTTTGTGACGTTGATACGGTGTTGTTTTACAAACTGCTTGTAGCCGTTGTTTTGAACGGGTTCGTAAACGATATCGATTAGCGTAAAAAT
>JAITOQ010000195.1 GCA_031289865.1 Clostridiales bacterium | reverse complement strand
AATTTTCAACTTTCAACTTTCAACTTTCAATTTTCAATTTTAAAATCCGTTTCTATTCCTCGATTTCCTGCGTAAACTGACTTCTATACAATTCGCTGTAAAAGCCGCCGCTCTCCATGAGTTCGGTGTGGTTGCCGCTCTCTATTATGTCGCCGTCCTTGAGGACTAATATTACGTCGGCGTTTTTGATAGTGGATAGGCGGTGGGCTATGACGAAGCTCGTGCGGTTCTTCATGAGTTCGTCCATCGCGTTTTGGATTAAGAGCTCCGTACGCGTATCGACGGAGCTGGTCGCTTCGTCTAAGATGAGGATTTTAGGGTCGGCAAGGATTGCACGCGCAATGGTCAAAAGCTGTTTTTGACCTTGCGAAATGTTTGCCGCCTCCTCATTGAGCGGCAGTTCGTAGCCGTCGGGCAGAGAGCGTATAAAGTGATCCGCGTGAGCAGTTACCGCCGCTTGTATCACCTCTTCGTCCGTCGCGTCGCTTCTGCCGTAACGGATATTCTCCATAATCGTATCGTTGTAGAGCCATGTGTCTTGTAAGACCATGCCGAACATAGACCTTAGGTCGTTTCGCGTGAGGGTCGTAATGTCCGCGCCGTCAATCGCTATCTTGCCGCCGTTTAACTCGTAAAAGCGCATGAGGAGCTTGACGATAGTGGTTTTTCCCGCGCCGGTAGGTCCTACGATCGCTATCTTTTGCCCTTCGTTGACGTGCCGGCTAAAATCGTTTATGACAATTTTGTCCTCCGTGTAGCCGAATCTCACGTGTTCAAAATCCACGATCCCCTTGAGAGAGGAAACCTCACGCGGGCTTTCGGTATCCGGAGTTTCCTCCGTTTCGTCGTAAAATTCAAAGACGCGTTCAGCCGCCGCCGCGGTCTGTTGTAAAATGTTTGATATGTTTGCGACTTGACCGATACTTTGGTTAAAGTTGCGGATATATATGATAAAGGATTGGACGCCGCCGACCTGAAGCGACCCGCCCGCGACCATCGCGCCGCCTAATACGCACATGAGGACGTAAGCGAGATTACCGACAAAGCCCATGAGCGGCATCATCATTCCCGAATAAAAATTCGCTTTCCACGACACGTCGTAAAGACGGTCGTTATGCCCCTCAAACTCTTGTAAGCATTTTTCTTCCGCATTAAAGGATTTTATGACGTTCATGCCGCCGAACATCTCCTCGACGTAGCCGTTGACCCGTCCGAGATGCTTAAATTGTCCCTTAAAATACTTTTGCGACCTCTTAATAACCGTCAGCATCAATATCATAGACACGGGCATAACCGCAAGCGCGGCAAGCGTCATCCACCCGTTGATCGTCAGCATCATCACGATAATACCGATCACGCTCGTAACCGAAGTGATAATCTGCGTGATCGATTGATTTAGGGATTGAGTGATGACATCCACGTCGTTTGTCAGACGAGATAGTACCTCGCCGTGGGTCGTTGTGTCAAAGTATTTGAGCGGCAATTTATTGATTTTTTGCGCAATATCGCGGCGTAGCCTATATCCGACCTTCATTGTGACGTTCGTCATAATAAAGCCTTGAATATAGGATAAAAACGCCGATATCACATAGAGAATGCATAACTCTATCAATATCTTGTAGACGGGATTTAAGTCTACCGTCGCCGCGCCCGAACCGAACGAAGCAAGGATTCTGTTGAATAATTCCGTCGTCGCGTCGCCCATTCTACGGGGCGCGTATATCATGAGTACCGTCGAACCTACCGCAAAAATGATAACCAATATAATCGACCACTTGTATACGGAAATATATTTTAAGAGTTTTTTGACCGTACCTTTAAAATCCTTAGGCTTTTCGCCCGTCGCGCCGCCCCCCATAGGACCGCCGCCCATCGGACCGCCGCCCATTCTGCTATTCTTGCGTTCGGGCGGTTTTCCGTTGCCGACAAACGCGTCGTCCCCGTCGGGTTCGACGACCGCCGCTCCGCGCTTTTTTTCGAGATATGCTCTCCTCTTTTCTTCAAAAGATATCTTTTCACGACTCATAATAATTCCTCCTTTTGAAGCTGTGAATACGCTATTTCACGGTACGCCTCGCAATTTTCCATGAGATAAGCATGCGTCCCCTTGCCGACGATTTTTCCCTCGTCGAGGACTATGATTTCGTCGGCATCCTTGATCGTACCGATACGCTGTGCGACGATAATAATCGTCTTGTCTTTTACCGTCGTCTTTAGTGCGCGGCGCAGTTTTGCGTCGGTCTTAAAGTCGAGCGCGGAAAAGCTGTCGTCAAAGACCAAAATCGGTGCGTCTTTAGCGAGCGCACGCGCTATAGACAGCCGCTGTTTTTGCCCGCCCGACACATTGTGACCGCCTTGGGCAATGTTCATATCTATACCGCCGTCGGTTTTGTCGACAAACTCAAGTATTTGAGCGGTAGCAAGCGCGTTTCGTTTTTGTTCTTCGGTCGCGTTCGGGTCGGCAAGCTCAAGGTTTGTCGCGACCGTTCCCGAAAACAGCAAGCTCTTTTGAGGCACGATACTGATATTACTCCGAAGTTCTTTTAGTGTGAGGTCGCGGATATCCGTACCGTCTATCGTAATCGTACCGCCCGTCACATCGTAAAAACGCGGCATGAGATTGACTATGGTGGATTTTCCCGAACCCGTCGTCCCGATTATCGCGAGAATTTTACCGGGGCTTGCGGTAAAGGAAATCCCGCTCACGGCGTTTTCCTCCGCGCTCTCGTATTTAAAATCCACGTCTTGAAACTCCAAACGTCCCGCGGCTTTTTTAAATAAGGAGGTCGTTTGCTCTCTGTCCTTTATGATAGGGTCGGTTTCGAGAACGTCGGAGATGCGCTTTGCGGCGACGGACGCTCTCGGTACCATGATAAACATGACCGCTATCATGAGAAACGACATGACGATCTGCATGGTGTATTGAATAAACGCCATCATGTCCCCGACCTTCATCGAACCCTCGATAATCTTGTCCGCGCCTATCCAAATAATCGCAATGGAAAGTCCGCTCATAAGTAGAGTCATAACGGGCATCATGAGAATCATAATACGGTTGATAAAGAGGTTGACTTTAGTCAAATCATTGTTTGCCTTGTCAAACCGTTTCGCTTCGGTTTCTTGCTTATTGAATGCGCGTATGACCATCATACCCGACAGATCCTCGCGGGTGATGAGGTTCAATTTATCGATCAACTTTTGTACCAATTTGAATCTCGGCAACGCTATGATAAACATGAGCGCGACCATAAGCACCAAAATGCCGACGGACAGAAAATTCAGCCATACAAGTGTCGGCGCTTTTGTCAATACATAATAGACCGCGCCGAATCCTATCATAGGCGCGTAAAATACCATGCGGAGCATAAACATGATGAGCTGTTGTATTTGAGAAATATCGTTTGTCGAGCGCGTGATAAGAGAAGCGGAAGTGAACTTGTCGATCTCGTGATTAGAAAAGCTCTCGACCTTTACAAATAGCTTTTTACGAAGATCACGCGAAAGCCTTGCGGCGACCTTTGCCGCAAAAAATCCTACCGCTATCGTACATACCGCCGAACCGAGCGCGACAAGGAGCATGATGAGACCCGCGAACCAAATGTACCCGCTCTGCACCTTTGCCGTATCAACTCCCGCTTTATCCACCTCTATAACGGCTTGCTGTATCGGAATGTTTCCCGCAAGGAGTTCGTTTGAGGAGAGCATGGTGTTGACAGCGGAGATTATACCGTATAACGGTGTGGAAAACGCTGCGACTGCCGCATCGTCTTTAACCATTTGTATAACCGTCAAAAGGTCGTTATCGGCTAAAAGCTCATAAAAGAATTTGCTTTGAGAGAGAACATTTAAAGCTTTAAGATCTTCAAACAGCTTCAGCATTTGAGCAAGCTGTTCCTCACTTATCGTACCCGAAAGACTGCCGCTCTCTTGTCCCGCACCGTAAGCTTTCAAAATCTGCTCCGAAATGTTCGCCGAAAAGAGGTACAAAAAGCCCTTGTTAAAAACCGCTTCTAACTCGCCCTCATCGACCTTATCTTTTTTGTCGATAATATCCTTGCGGACATAGACCGTGCCGCTTGCATCGCTTTTTAGCTTCAGCTTTTTTGGCGCGTCTTTCGCGTCTTTCGGTGTATAAGTGTTTTTGATAAGCGCGATATCGGACGGCGAAAGAATAGGCGTAATTTTCGGCGTCGTTCCGTCCGCCTCAACTCCTATTTCATAGTAGCCGCCCTCCGTCAGCTTTAAGAACGTATCCTCGCTCAATACGTCCACCGCCGCCGACTCGATACCCTTGTTTTGAATCCCCGTGTTTACGATATTCGACATAAGATCGGGCAGCTTTAAATCCGCCATCGCTTGCGCAAATATCAAAACCACGCACAACAAAACGATGTGAGCATACGGCTTAAGATATTTTAGAATTTTTAACACATTTACTCCTTTTTCGGACAAATTCTCCGACAAATATATTACACCGACTATACTATAGTCCAATTGTGAACTTTTTGTTAAAATTATGAGGGATTTTTAATAATATAGAATGCAAATTTTAATAATGCAAAATGCAGAATGCAAAATGCAAAATTGCGGATTTAAAAGAGGTCGCTTTCGTTATTCGGAATCCTAATTTATGTTTTTGCGGTGATACGGCGTTGCGTTTGAGATTCTTCGCAAGCTCAGAATGACACCGGCTTACTTAGAGCGCAACGACACCGATTTCTTATTTATCCTTAACTTTCAACTCTCAACTTTCAACTCTCAACTTTCAACTCTCAATTACAACAGCTTCCTCGCAACGCTCACTCCGTCTATTGCGTCCTTGCAATAAAAGTCCGCGCCGATGAGCTTACTGTTTTCGGGAGTGACGACCGCCCCGCCGACCATGATTTTTGCTTCGGAGATTTTGCGAATCTCCGCAATGGTTTCTTTCATGTTGTTTAGAGTGGTGGTCATGAGCGCGCTAAGTCCTACGAGTTTAATCTCGTTTTCTCTCACGGCTTTCAACACGGTTTCGACCGGAACGTCCTTGCCGAGGTCGATTACGTCGTAACCGTAATTGTTGAGGAGCATTTTTGCAATATTTTTACCTATGTCATGTACGTCGCCGAACACCGTCGCAAGCAAAACCTTCCCTTTCGTTTCCACGGCTTTGGGGCTTTTTTCTCTGACCGCCTCAAAAGCCGCCTTTGCCGCGTTTGCGCTTAGGAGCAGCTCCGGCAAAAAGATTGTACCCTTTTCGTACATAGACCCGACGCGGTCAAGCGCGGGAATCAAATAGCCGTGAATGAGCGTCATACCGTCGTTTGTTTCGAGGAGAAGCTCCGACAGCTTTCGCGTTTCGTCCTTTTTTCCGTTTATGATAGCCTCTATAAGCGGTTCGGTTTTTGCGCCGTTCGGCTGTTCGGCGGGCTTTGCCGCGTCCGAGGAAACCGTTACTGTAGTTTTCTTTTTGTCCTTGTATTTTGCAATGTATTTTTCGGAATTTTTATCCTTGTTGTATAAGACGCGGTAGCTGTCCACCGCCCCCGTCACCTCGTCGTTTAAAGGATTTAGAATAGCCGACGTCAAGCCGTATGCTAAGGCGTGGGACAAAAAAGCCGAATTGAGCTGTTCTCTCGACGGCAAGCCGAACGACACGTTGGAAAGCCCCAAAACCGTGTTGCACCCGTATTTCTCCGAAATAACCTTTACGGCTTTTAGGGTATTGACGACGTTTTCTTGCTCCGCCGACGCGGTGAGAGTCAAACAGTCAAAGACTAATTGCCGCTTTTTTATTCCGTACTTTTTGGCATGTGATATGATTTTTTCCGCTATACGAATGCGATCCTCCAAGGTTTTAGGTATTCCGCTCTCGTCCAACAATAGACAGACTATCGGCGCGCCGTATTTTTTGGCTATCGGCAGCACCTTTTCGAGGCTCGAAGTCTTACCGTTGACCGAATTTAAAAGCGGCAGCCCCGCGACGTATCTCGCGGCGCGTTCGAGCGCGCCCTTTTCCGACGAATCAAGACAGTAAGGCGCGTCTATCACGCCGTTAAAGCTTTTGACGATATCGGAAAGCACTTGCGCCTCGTTCACCTCAAAAATCCCCGCGTTTATGTCGATGACGTTCGCACCCGCTTTTAACTGCGCACGCGCCTCCGCAATCAAATATTCCGTATTGTTCTCGATTAAAGCTTTTTTTAGGAGGGGCTTACCCGTCGGATTTAAGCGTTCTCCGATCACGACAAAATTGTCGTCAAAAGTCACTGTTTTGCCTTGCGAAGCAATGCGGGTCTTTTTTATAGGCTCTCTCTTTAGCCTTTGCTTTTGTGACAATAGCGTTTTGATTTCCTTGACAAACCCCGCGTCCGTCCCGCAGCACCCGCCCGCGAGAGTTACGCCCGCGTCTATAAGCGGCGAAAGGCTTGCGCAATAGTCCTTTGGGGTGACGCGGTAGAAGCTCTTACCGTCGATAAATTCGGGAATACCCGCATTTGCTTTAGCTATAATCGGGAGGTCTGTAAAAGCCGCAAGCTCCTCGATAATCGGGAGCATTTGGTCGGGTCCGCTCGAACAATTGACTCCGAGCGCGTCTACCCCAAGCCCCGAAACCGTCAAGGCAAAAGCCGACGGAGTTACGCCAACAAAGGTTCGGCGGTTCGGCTCGAAGGTCATCGTGGCAAATATAGGAAGATCGGAATTCTCTTTAGCGGCAAGTATTCCCGCCTTTATCTCCAAAAGATCCGAAAAGGTTTCAAAATAAATTAAATCCGCGCCCGCCGCGACTCCCGCGAGGACGATTTCTTTAAACGCATCGTATGCCTCGTCAAAGCTCATATCGCCGAGTGGTTCGAGTAACCGTCCGAGCGGCCCTATATCGAGAGCGACGTACTTCGCGCCCGTGCTTTTTACGATAGAAACGGCTTTTTTTACGACCTCGTCGACGGAATAACCCTTGCTTTTTAACTTAAAACGGTTTGCCGAAAAGGTGTTTGTCGTGACGATATCCGCGCCCGCCTCAACATAGGATTTGTGGATATCGTAGACCAACGCTTCGTCCGTGAACGAGAATAATTCTATAGCGTCATAGTTTGACGGATACTTTTTTAGGACGCTCGTCCCGAACGCGCCGTCAAGCGTGATAAAATCCCGGTTTTTTAAAAAGGCTCTCAATTCCATTTATTGTCCTCCGACAATCTCTTCCGCGATTTCGGGCTTGTTCATCGTGTAGAGATGTATCCGCGTCATTCCGTGCGCCCGAAGCTCACGGATTTGTTTTTGTGCATACTCGACACCCGCGCTGCAAATATCCGCGGGATCTTCGTAACGGTCGATAAATCTCGCCACCTCCTCCGTCACCGAAACCCCGCACATGGTACTCATGCGCTTGACTTGCGATTTTGAAAGAATAGGCATTATCCCGCAAAGCACGGGTACGGTTATCCCGTTATCCCTCAGCTTGTCCATAAAGGAATACAACTTTTCGTTGTCAAAAAACAGCTGTGTCGTCAAAAAATCCGCACCGCATTCGACCTTTAATTTTAAGTATTCTATATCGGTATCGAGATCGGGCGCGTCTATATGCCCCTCGGGATATGCCGCCGCCCCCACGCAAAACTTCTTTTTATCGATCAACCGAATGAGGTCGGACGCATGACAAAAGCCGCTCCCGTCACCGTTTAGCTTGTCGCCGCGAAGAGCGAGGATATTGTCGATATGGGCGGCCGCTGCGCAATCAAGGGAACGAGCGATAGATTCCCTTGTCGCGCCCGAACAAACGAGGTGCATGATGCTCTCTACCCCGTATGTATTTTTTACCGTTTGGGCAATCTCAAGTGTCCCCGTCCCGCCGGAACCGCCCGCGCTATTGGTCACGCTGATAAAGTCGGGTTTTAAGGCGACAAGCCTTTCGGCGATCTTGCCGATATCCATCTCAACCCCGACTTTAGGCGGAAAAATCTCAAAGGAAAGTGTGTCGGACTTTTGTCTGATAACGTCTGAAATTCTCATGTTAAAATTATACCATATTAAGGCAAAATATCAAAACAAAAAAAGACGTCGTCTTAAAATTTTAAGAAGGCGTCTTTTTTATTTAGGATTTGTATTCGGTGGTTTTTATGCCGTTTTTTTGTAACAACAAAAAAAACAATTTTATCCCATCAAAAACTCAAGCGCGTTCACATGCTTTATGCCGTCATATGAGCTGTTTAAATCATAGTCGAGGGTTATGAGCATTCGAGGATTAAAATCGCGAATCGCCCTTAACGGTGCTAATTCGCGCTCTAAAGTTTCTTGCGCTTTCACTGTTTCCGCAACTTGAACGTATGTCGTTTCGTCTTGTTTTACGGCGACAAAATCTATCTCGCCGTTTGCGGTCTTTCCCGTAAAAACCCGATATCCTCTCCGCAAAAGCTCCGTGTAGATTACGTTTTCGAGAACATGCCCTCTGTCTATGTCTTGATAGCCGAGTAAATAATTTCTAAGCCCCAAATCGGTTACATAATATTTTGCAAGAGATTTTAACAGCTCTTTTCCTTTAATATCGAACCTCTGCGCTTTGTATATCATATAGCTGTCGATTAAGCATTGCAAAAAGTCCTCAATCATCGGCGCATAGACCTTTTTTCGGTTTGAGGTCAAAAAATCGCTTATGCTTTTTGTAGATATCGGGCTGCCGATATTACTCATTACAAATTTCATGACGTCTTCAAACAACGGCACATTTACAATTTTGTTTCTATCGACGATATCCTTTTTAAAAATCGTGTTGTAAATACCGTCTAAATAGCTATTGATTTTACGCATATCTCCTTTGTATGCGGCGACCTTCGGCAAACCGCCGAAGAGAACATAATCGCGGTATTTTTTTTCTAACGGCGCGTCTGTGCCGCTTGTCCCCTCAAGGTATTCCTTAAAGGAAAGCGGAAGCATTTCTATTGTGACATACCGTCCCGAAAGCAAAGTCGCAAGCTCTCCCGAAAACAAATACGCGTTTGAACCCGTGATATAAACGTCGACGTCTTTTTTGATATATAGGCTGTCGACAGCGCGCTGAAACTCTTTGCAATTTTGAACCTCGTCGATAAGTACATAGTTTTTTTTGCCTTGTATCAGTCTGTCCGTGACGTATTTGTACAATGCTTCGGGTTCGTAAAGCGCGGAAAACTCTAAGGATTCCAAATCAACCCTTATAATCTGCTCATCCGAAACCCCGCTTTTAATCAACCAATCAAAGTAAATGTCAAAAAGAAGGGTCGATTTTCCGCAACGGCGCATTCCCGTGACTACCTTTATAAGCTGCTCGTCCTTGTAGGATATCAGTTGCTCTAAATACTCTTTTCTCGAAATGTAAAAATCTTTTTTCGGTTCAGCCATTTTTGTATCTCCTATAATATTTTGAATTGCAATTCGCATTCATAACAATACCGTTATTATGATACACCGTTTGAGTGAAAAAATCAAGTACTTTTTGAGAAAAATCGCAAAAAGTATTGACTTTTTAAAAGTTTTTGAGAAAAATCGCAAAAACTTTTGATTTTCTGAAAGTTTTTTAGATTTTTCTCAAAAACTTTTGGAGTTGCGGTAACACTGCTTATCGTTTGAGATTCTTCGCAAGCTCAGAATGACACCGACTTTTTTATCCGCATGACACCGAATTTTTTACAAAACAAAAAGGCTGTCATTTTAAAAATAACCGCCTCTTTGTATGTTTAGGGAGTAAGACAAACGCAAATTTATATATGATTGCAAGCTATGCTTTAGCAATCCTATTTGTGGGGCGGTTGTAGCCGCCGCCGTTAATTAGTAAAGTTGTTTTTGTTGCGGCTTTAGCGGTACGGGTAGACCCCGTTCGGACGCGCCGTTAATCAGTGACGTTGTTTTTCGCTGCCGTTTAACAATCGGGGTCAACGACCTCTTCGCCGCCGCCGCCGTTATTATTACC
>JAITOQ010000224.1 GCA_031289865.1 Clostridiales bacterium | reverse complement strand
CCGCGGAAAGCAATAGAGGTATTATGAAAAAAAGAATAGCGGTGTTTGTTTCGGGCGGGGGGACGGATTTTCAGTCGGTAATCGACGCGGTGAAGCGCGGAGAGATAGACGCGGAAATTTCTTTGCTCGTCAGCAGTCGGGATGGGGTTTACGCCCTTACGCGTGCAGAAGAAAATTCAATCCCGTCTTATGTTTTTAAAAAGAAGGATTATGCGGATACGGACGAAATGTTCCGAGGGATAGACGCGCTTCTCACGGCTCAAAAAATCGACGTTATCGTCCTTGCGGGTTATCTCTCGATACTCGGCGCGGAGTTTACAAAAAAGTATCTCGGACGGATTATCAATATCCACCCGTCGCTTATCCCGAAGCATTGCGGAGCGGGCTATTACGGGATAAGGGTACACGAATCCGTCATCGCTTCGGGCGACAAGGTAACGGGCGCGACCGTGCATTTTGTAGACGAGGGGACGGACACGGGCGCGGTTATCATCCAAAAGGAAATCCCCGTTCTCCAAAGCGACACAGCGGAGAGCTTGCAACAGCGCGTCTTAGCCGTCGAGCATGAGATTTTGCCCGCGGGAGTGAAGCTTTTGTGCGAGGGGAAAGTGAGATTGGTTGAAGGGAAAGCGGTGTTTTTAGGTAACAAGTAATAAGTAATAGGTAATAAGTAAGGATTATTATATATGTAATTCGGAGAAATCGTTTTAGATTCTTCGCTCCGCTCAGAATGACACTTACTATTCAACCGCTACAGACATCTACTTTAAAATCCGCAATTCTGCATTCTGCATTCTGCATTTTGCATTCTGCAATTCTGCAATTCTGCATTTTGCATTAAAAAAACATATTATCACAGTATTTTATATTAAAAAAGAGGTATTTACAACATGAAAAAGAGGGCATTGATCAGTGTTTCGGACAAGACGGGCGTAGTGGAGTTTGCAAAAGAATTGACCGCCTTAGGGTATGAGATTATTTCGACGGGCGGGACGGAAAAGGCGTTAAAAGAGGCGGGACTCCCGACGATAAATATCAGTGACATTACGGGCTTTCCCGAATGTTTAGACGGGCGGGTAAAGACCCTCCACCCAAAGGTTCATGCGGGGCTTTTGGCTATGAGGAGCAACCCCGAACACATGAAACAACTTGAAACCTTAGGCGTCAACACAATCGATATCGTCGCGGTCAATCTCTATCCGTTTAAAGCGACGATCTTAAAGCCGAATGTGGAATTCGGCGAGGCTGTCGAGAATATCGATATCGGCGGTCCGACCATGCTCCGTTCCGCGGCGAAAAACTATCAAGACGTCGCGGTCATTACGGACAGCGAGGATTATACACGGGTCGTTTCTGAATTAAAGAGCGGCGGTGTCACTTTGGACACCAAAAAGCTGCTCATGTACAAGGTTTACGCGCACACCGCGGCATACGACAGCTTGATTTCAAACTATCTTGCCGAAAAGCTTGGGATAGAATTTCCCACCGGACTGACCCTATCGTTTGAAAAGATAGAGACCCTCCGTTACGGCGAAAACGCGCACCAAAAGGCCGTCTATTACAAGGACGCTTTGACGGGCGCGGGGGTGTTGACGGGCGCGGTACAGCTTCACGGTAAGGAGCTTTCGTTTAACAATATAAACGACACGAGTGCGGCTCTCGACCTTTTAAAGGAGTTTGACCGTCCGACGGTTGTCGCGGTCAAGCACGCAAATCCTTGCGGAGTGGGTTCGGGCGCGTCGATAAGCGAGGCATACACAAAGGCGTATAATGCGGACAAGATATCTATCTTCGGCGGGATCGTCGCGGCAAACGGCATAGTAGACAAGGCGACTGCGGAGGAAATCAACAAAATCTTTATAGAAATCGTCATTGCGGAGGATTTTACGGAGGACGCGCTCACGGTCTTAAAGACAAAGCAAAATATCCGAATCCTAAGGCTTAAAGGTATAAAGATAAAAGACACGGCAAAAAATGCCGTCAAAAAAGTGTCGGGAGGACTGCTCGTCCAAACGGTCGACGGGATAGTATACGACGAATACACGGTGGTGACAAAGGCGCAGCCTACCAAAGAACAGCTTGAGGATATGAAGTTTGCGATGAGCGTCGTCAAACACACGCGCAGTAACGCGATAGTCCTCGCGTCGGGCGGCGCGACGGTCGGCATGGGTATCGGTCAGACCAACAGAATTTGGGCGGCACAGCAAGCGATAGAACACGCGGGCGAAAAAGCCGCGTCGGCGGTCATGGCGTCCGACGCGTTCTTTCCGTTTCCCGATTGCGTGGAGGCGGCGGCAAAGGCGGGTATAAAAGCTATCGTTCAGCCGGGCGGGAGCGTAAAGGATAAAGAGAGTATAGAGGCGTGCGATAAGTACGGAATTGCGATGGTCTTTACGGGAAGCAGACACTTTAAACATTAAAGTTGAAAGTTGAGAGTTGAAAGTTGAAAATTGCGGATAAAAATTAGGTGTCATTCTGAGCGGAGCGACAATTCTTTATTCCTTAATTACTTTAGAGCGCAGCGACACCTTAACTTTCAACTTTCAACTTTCAATTTTCAACTTCAAAAAGGATATTATGGATATTTTAATCATCGGATCGGGCGGGCGCGAACATGCGATTGCGTGGTCGCTCAAAAATTCAAAACGGACGGAAAAGCTGTACGCTATCCCCGGAAACGCGGGGATTGCGGAGCTTGCGGAATGTCACTCCGAGATAGGGGTTATGGAATTTGATAAAATTCTTGCATTTGTCGCTGCGCATCCGTCTATCGGGCTGACCGTCGTCGCGCCCGACGACCCCTTAGCGGAAGGGTTGGTCGATTTGTTAAACAAAAACGGTTTCCGTGCGTTCGGACCGATCAAGTCCGCGGCGCGCCTTGAGGCGAGCAAGTCTTTTTCTAAATCGTTCATGAAAAAATACGCGATACCGACCGCGTCGTGCGAGGTCTTTGACGACTACGGGCGCGCAAGGGAATACGTCTTGTCCTCACCCCACCCGTTGGTCGTAAAAGCCGACGGATTAGCGGTGGGTAAAGGGGTCTTGATTTGCAAAACGCCTACGGAATCTCTCGCCGCGCTAAAGGAGCTTATGCTCGATAAGCGGTTCGGGCGGTCGGGCGATAGGGTGGTCATAGAGGAATTTTTAGAGGGACCCGAAATCACTGTATTGTCGTTTACGGACGGAAATACGATTGTCCCTATGGTGTCGAGTCAAGACCACAAGCGCGCCTTTGACGGGGACAAGGGACTCAACACGGGCGGCATGGGAACCTTCTCTCCGAGCCGTGTCTATACCGCCGAAATCGAACGTGAATTTCGTGAAAAAATCATGAATCCCACGCTCGACGGCTTAAAAGCGGAGGGTATAGTCTTTCGCGGCGTCCTCTATTTCGGACTGATGCTGACGCGTGACGGACTAAAGGTCATCGAATACAATTCGCGCTTCGGCGACCCCGAAACGCAAGTGATATTGCCGCGCCTAAAGACCGACCTTTTGGAGATTTTTAACGCGTGTACGGACGGGACTCTCGATAAGATCGATATCGAATGGGAGGACTGCGCTTGCGTGTGCGTCATCTTAGCTTCGGGCGGTTATCCCGCGGCATTTAAAAAAGGCTTGCCTATCACGGTCGGCGCGCTTGACAGAGGTATACTCCTCTTTCATGCGGGTACGGCAAAAAAGGACGGCGTTCTCGTGACGAGCGGAGGACGCGTTTTGGGTGTCACCGCAAAGGGCAAAGATATCGGCGAGGCAAGGGAAAAAGCGTATCGAAACATCGAGAAAATTACATTTGAGGGAATGCACTATAGAACAGATATAGGGATTAAAATTGAGAGTTGAAAGTTGAGAGTTGAAAGTTGAGAGTTAAGGATTAAAAGAAAGTTCTTTTGTAGGGGACGATGCCTTCATCGTCCCGTATCCATAAAAAAGCCGATGTCATTCTGAGCGAATGCGAAGAATCTAAAACGTCGATAGGAAGAAAAATGTTTTTACCGATTAAGAGAGAGAGCGAAACCGCCGAATACGACTTCGTTTTTGTTTCGGGTGACGCGTATGTCGATCACCCGTCTTTCGGTCATGCTATTCTTTCCCGTTTGATAGAGCATGAGGGTTTTTCGGTCGGCATGG
>JAITOQ010000207.1 GCA_031289865.1 Clostridiales bacterium | reverse complement strand
CTCCGACATTCTCTCGCTCGCGCTTAAAAATGCTGAATGTTCTAATTTCTTTCTCGTCATTTCATTGACAAGGGTACATTTTGCTTTTTCTTTTACCTTTTCTGTTCAGTTTTCAATGTTCATACCGTCGCTCGCCGCGACAGCCTATATATATTATCACACCCGCTTTTTAAAGTCAACTGTTTTTCGCATGTTTTTACTCTTTCGGAAAAAGTTTTTTCGTGTTTTCCGCTGTTTTTAGGACGTTTGCGCGGAAAAAAAATTTTTTTTGTATAAAATTGTTTGACTTATCTTTGAAATTGTATTATCATATATAAGCGCAATTTTGAGAGAATGCTTTTGAATAGGATTAGCCCCCCGCAAAAAGCTCATTCTTGAAACAATCGGCGCACGCTTTCCGTTTCACAAAACTTTATGTGCGGAAAACAAAAAAATCGGAGGTTTTAATTATATATGAAGACATATATGGCAAAGCCCGAAACGGTCGAAAGACAATGGTATGTCATCGATGCGGACGGTTTGGTCTTAGGGCGTCTTGCGAGTCAAGTCGCGGCGATCCTAAGAGGCAAGAATAAGCCGACCTACACGCCGAACGTCGATACGGGAGATCATGTCATTATCCTCAACTGCGACAAGATCGTTTTAACGGGTAAAAAATTAGAGCAAAAATATTACAGACATCATACTCTCTATCCGGGCGGATTAAAAGAAATCCAAGCCAAAAAGCTCATCAGTGAAAAGCCCGAAGAAGCCGTCTATCTTGCCGTCAAAGGCATGATGCCGAAAAACTCCCTCGGAAAGAATATGTTGAAAAAGCTCCGCGTCTACCGCGGCGGCGAACACATTCATCAGGCACAACAACCTGTTGAACTTAAGTTGAAGTGAGGTAAAAAGTCATGGCAGCGACAAAAACAAAAAAGAAAATCCAATATTTCGGTACGGGCAGACGTAAAAAAGCTATCGCCCGCGTCAGAATTCTTCCGGGCGGCAGCGGCGCGATCACGATAAACAAGAGATCGATCGACGAATATTTCGGTTACGATACCCTCAAATACATCGTCCGTCAACCGCTCAACACCATCGGACAGCTCAATCACTACGATATCATCGTCAACGTCGGCGGCGGCGGCTTTACGGGTCAAGCCGGAGCAATCCGTCTGGGAATAGCACGCGCATTGATCGTCGCGGACCCTACTCTTCGTCCCGCGCTCAAAAAGGAAGGCTTTTTGACCCGCGATTCGAGAGCTAAAGAGAGAAAGAAATACGGTCTTAAGAAAGCGAGAAAAGCACCGCAATTCAGCAAGAGATAATTTTTATATCGTTTGCAATAAAAAATATAGGTTAGAGGTAATTCCCCTAACCTATTTTTTTTAGTTGAAAGTTGAGAGTTGAAAGTTGAAAAGTGAGGTATCGCTTCGCTCTAATAAAAAAGCGAGTGTCATTCTGAGCGGAGCGAAGAATCCAAAACGATTTTCCCAAATTACATTTAATCGAAATCCGATTTTTATGTATCGAGGTTATACGGCTATCGTTTGAGATTCTTCGCTCCGCTCAGAATGACACATACCTTTTGGTAGCGAAGCGATGCCTTAATTTTCAACTTTCAACTTTCAATTCTTAACTTCACCGAACCTTTACCCCTTTACCAACAAGATACTCCTTTATTTCCCCCAACGTATACTGCTTGTAGTGGATAATCGACGACACAAGAGCCGCGTCCGCGCCGCCCGCCGTCAAGACCTCAAAGACATGTTCGGGAGAACCCGCGCCGCCCGATGCGACTACGGGAACGTCGACGGAGTCCGCAATCAAGCGGGTCAGCTCGATATCAAAGCCGTCGCGGGTGCCGTCGGCGTCGATAGAATTTATCACCACTTCGCCCGCGCCTAAGCTCACTCCCCTTTTTATCCATTCGAGCGCGTCCAAACCCGTGTGCGTTCTACCGCCGTTGATGACGATCTCAAAGCCGCTCGGGATTTCGGAGGTTTTTTTGACCCTCAAAATGTCCGAAGAGAGTATCATACATTGCTTACCGAACCGCTCCGCAACCTCCGAAATCAGATTCGGATTTTTGACCGCGTTGGAATTTAAGTGGATTTTTTCCGCGCCCGCCGCAATGACCTCGACGCAATCCTCAAGGGTCTTTAACCCCCCGCCCACCGAAAACGGGATAAAAACTTGATTTGCAACCTTGTTTACGGTGTCGATTAGGATTCCGCGGTTCTCGAAAGACGCGTTTATATCGTAAAAGACAAGCTCGTCCGCGCCGTCTAAGTAATACCGTTCGGCTGCCGCTACGGGGTCTCCGATCTCCTTTGTGTTGACAAACTTTATGCTTTTCGCCAAATTTCCGTTGCGGATATCGAGGCAAGCTATCAATCTTTTACTCAGCATTTTCGTCACCGTCCCATACCGCAAAGTTTTTTAAGAGATTAAGACCGGATTGTCCGCTTTTTTCGGGGTGAAATTGCGACGCAAAAAGATTTTTTTGACCGATGACCGCGCAAAAATCTATCCCGTGATCGGAGAGCGCGATTACGTTTTTTTTGTCCGTCGGATCGGCGTAATACGAATGGACAAAATAGAACTCCGACGACGGATCTATACCGCGGAAAAGCGGATGTTTTCGGGTATATTTTAAGCTGTCCCAACCCATGTGCGGTATCTTTAAACGTCTGTCGTTCGGGGTCAAAAGCTTGACTCCTCCCTCAAAAAAACCGAGGCAATCCACGTCCCCTTCGTCCGATCGGGTCATCATAATCTGCATTCCTAAGCAGATACCGAAAAAGGGCGTACCCTTTTTTGCGGCGGCTTTCAAAGCCTCCGCTATTCCGCTCTTTGAGAGCTGTTCAGCCGCGGATTTCGCATTCCCGACGCCCGGAAAAATAATTCGCTCCGCTTGAAAAATCTTGTCCGCATCGCCCGTGATGAGGCACGGTATCTCAAGGCGGTCAAGTGCACGCCTTACTGAGGTTAAATTTCCCGCTTTGTAATCTACAATCGTAATCATTTTATACCGTCACGTTCCCTTTGAGATTTAAAACGTCCTTGTGCTTTGAGAGAAGCGGATCGACCTCTTCCGCAATCAACTCTTCCACTTGTTCGGCGGCGCGTCCGATAAAGTTTTTAGGGTCTAATATCCCGTCAAGCTTACCGTGAATCGCGGAAAAGAGTTTTTCTTTTTTTATCCGTTCTACGAGGTCGTTGTCCCCGCCCTCGATTTTGACGGTCTTTGCGCTCTCCATAGACAAGACGCGGATTTTTTCGTGCAGCTCTTGACGGTTGCCGCCCGCCTTGACGCATTCCATTAAAATCTCTTCGGTCGCCATAAACGGCAATTCCGCATCGATATGCTTTTTGATGATTTTCTCATACACGCATAGATTTTCGGTGATATTCAAAACAAGCTCCAAAATCCCGTCCGCGGCTAAAAATGCCTGTGCCATGACGATACGGCGGTTTGCGCTGTCGTCAAGCGTCCGCTCAAGCCATTGTGTCCCCGCCGTAAACGCACCCGACGTCGGGAGGCTCATGACAAACCTCGACAGCGACGTTATCCGTTCGCTCCGCATAGGATTGCGCTTGTACGCCATCGCGGAGCTGCCGATTTGAGATTTTTCAAAGGGTTCTTCAAGCTCCTTCATATGTTGGAGCAAGCGCATGTCGTTGCTGAATTTTGACGCGCTTTGCGCAATTTGCGAAAGAACGGACAATATTTTGTAGTCAAATTTCCGCGTATAGGTCTGTCCCGTCACCGAAAAGACCTTTGAAAAGCCCATTTTTTTGACCACAAGCCCTTCGAGAGCCTTGACCTTTTTTCCGTCGCCGTCAAACAGCGAAAGAAACGACGCCTGCGTCCCCGTCGTCCCCTTTACCCCTCTCAAACGAAAGGTGTCGTAAAGGTGTTCGGTTTCCGCATAGTCGAGTAAAAGGTCGTATAGCCAGAGGCTTGCGCGTTTTCCGACGGTCGTGAGCTGTGCGGGTTGGAGGTGCGTAAAGCCGAGGGTCGGAAGGGACTTATATTTTAAGGCAAATTCCTTGAGGTTTTTGACGGCGTTTAACAGCTTTTTTTGAATGAGCGCGACGGCTTCGCGATAGACGATAAGATCCGCGTTGTCCGTGACAAAACAGCTTGTCGCGCCGAGATGAATGATAGGCATCGCCGAAACCGCTTGCTCGCCGTAAGCGTGGACGTGCGCCATTACGTCATGGCGAACCTTTTTTTCCAGCTCCGCGGCGCGTTCAAAATTGATGTCCGCCGCGTATTTTTTCAGCTCCGCAATCTGACCGTCGGTTATGTTTATCCCAAGCTCCTTTTCGCTCTCTGCAAGGGCAATCCAAAGCGAGCGAAACAGCCCGATTCGCTTTTTTTCAGAAAAAAGCTCTGCCATCTCACGGCTCGAATATCTGGAAATCAAAGGGTTTTCATAAATATCGTAATTTTGCATATAACTCCGCTTTTTTTGCTTTTTATTTTTTTGATAATAGAGGTGCGAGAGAAAATTTTTGGGAAAAATTTTTTCTCGCGCTCTTTTCAAAAACTTTAACACTTTTTTATCAGGTATATAAAATGCAAAGTGCTTGTTTCTCTTTTTATCCTTACTTTTCAACTCTCAACTTTCAACTTTCAACTCTCAATTTGCGTTTTTACTCTCCGAGTAGGCGTTTTAAGATTTCGTGATAAGCGTCCTCGACGCCGCCTAAGTCGCGTCTAAAACGGTCTTTGTCGAGTTTTTCGCCCGTTTTTGTATCCCAAAAGCGGCATGTGTCGGGGGAGATTTCGTCCGCAAGAATGATTTCACCCTTATAGCGGCCGAATTCCAACTTAAAATCAATCAACTCGATACCCGCGCTTTTCAAATATTCCGTCATAATCTCGTTGATTTTAAAGGAATATTCCGCGATTTTTTTGATTTCCGCGTCCGTCGCAAGCCCTATCGCCGCAATGTGGTATTCGTTAATCATAGGGTCGCCGAGCGCGTCGTCCTTGTAGCAATATTCGAGAACGGTCTTTTTGAGCTTCGTCCCTTCCGGAAGTCCGAGCCGCTTTGAAAGACTGCCCGCGGCAATATTGCGGACTATGACCTCTATCGGTACGATAGCGACCCGCTTGACCGCGGTGCGGCGTTCGGACAGCTCCTCGACCAAATGCGTCGGGATCCCCTTTTTTTCCAAAATGCGGAACATGTGGTTTGACACCCTATTGTTGATGACGCCCTTACCTACAATCGTCCCTTTTTTTAGCCCGTTAAACGCGGTCGCGTCGTCCTTATAATCGACAATCAAAATGTCTTTTTCATCGGTTTCCCAAACTTTTTTTGCTTTGCCCTCATACAAAAGTGCGGTTTCTTTCATGTTTTACCCCTTATCCGTTTTTTTTATTTTGCATTAAGTGATTTTCTGCTTCTATTGTAGCCTATCGCGGAAATTTAGTCAAATGTTTCTGCAACGATTTTCGCGGTCGCATAGCCGACGTTTGAGATTCTTCGCAAGCTCAGAATGACAACGAGTTTTTGTTAGCGGTCGCATTTTTTGTCCGCGGTCGCATAGCCGACGTTTGAGATTCTTCGCAAGCTCAGAATGACAACGAGTTTTTGTTTATTGCCTTTAATCCTCAATAATTTTAGCTTTTCCTTGGAAATTCAGTGCCAAATTGACCGTGTGGATAATCGGAATAACTTGCTTGTTAAACGTCTCCTCGTCCGCATTGTCCACCCAAATTATAGGCATGTACGAAAGCCAATTTGTAAAGTTTGCGTCCGCGATAACCGCCGCGTTGCTGTCGTTCGCCATTGAGATCAATGTCTTGCCGCCGGAGACAAGAGCCAACACTTGAGATATGTTCTCCATCTGCGGCGTCAATTGTGCTTGATTGACAATAAACTGCCCTATCGCAGAGCGCGTACCGTTGACAAACCCCGCGTAATTTATATTGATCGTATTGATAAGGATCGCAGTATTATCGGTATTTGCCCAAGTATCGCTGTACACCGCGCTTCTCGAATAAGCCTTGTTTCCGTAGGTAATCCCGCTTGGAAGTGAATTAAATGTCATGATCACTCCCCCGCCGTTTTTGGTCACATCTCCATAGGTCAGTTCCGAAAGGGACTTTGCCGTTGTATCGTAATAAACAAAGTCAAAGAGTGTCTTTCCGTTATAGGCGATATTCGCGATATGCTGTAACAATGCCGCGTGATTTGACGTACCTACAAATATCGCTTGCGCGTCAAAGACGAGAAATTCACGCGGATTTTCGGATAAAAACTTAATCATATCCACGATATAGGATTCTAACGTATCCGAAATCAATCCGTGCGCCGTATACCAAGTGCTGTTTTGATAGGTAATTCGCCCGTCATAAAACCGCACCCCGTATGCCGCAAGATCATACGCGCCTGAGCTTTGCGCCTTTGAGAACTTAGAAGAAACCCCTTTTATTGTGGACTCCCCTACTAAAGCGAAATAACTTGACCATTTACTGTAATTATCGTCCAAAGTGTTCCACGCGCTTGTCGAGGTGATATTGTGCGTAAACGCATCGTGCGCGCCGAGCATAGCAATGTCGGTGACTTTTAAATCCGCATTAAAAATGCTGTTTTTCATAACGCTGCTATAATAGCTTGTACGATTTGTACTAAGCTCCGAATCGGAAATCCATTTTGCATACAGCGTCACGCTTGTAGGCGTACTACCGCCCCTCGCCCACGGAAAGAGTACGGGAAGTCCCGTCAAGCCGACGGTCTCGTACCAACCCGCAAAGACATAGCCGCTCCGCGTCGGATTTGCGGGAAATTCCGCGTTTCCGCTCCCCCTACAGACTTGCGTCGAAATAGTTTCGCTTATCCCGCCGTTTAGGTTAAAAGCGACGGAATGGAGAACCGTCCAACTCGCGTAAAAGATTACGTCCGCATTCACCGTATAAGGGAAGCTCTCTTTGGTTCCCGTAAGTCCCGAATTTGTAAACCACCCGCTAAACTCATAGCCCGATCTTGTCGGCGTCGCCGGCGTAACGGATGTTCCGTCTCTGACGGTCTTTCTCTCGAATACTCCGCTCTCTCCCGCGCCCTCATTCAACTCAAAATCCACGGTATAAGTCGGCGTCCACTTTACGTAGAATGTCGTATTCGCGTTTACCGTATAAGGAAAAGTCTCTTGGGTTCCCGTCAAGCCCTCGTTTGTAAACCAACCGTCAAACGCATAATTTGATCGCGTCAATTCCGTAGGTGTCGGGAGTTGCGTCCCCGCTCTAACCGTCACGGACGAAATACTCGGCGTACCGCCGTTTACTACATAACCCACGGTATAGGTCGGTGTCCACTTTGCGTAGAATGTCGTATTCGCGTTTACCGTATAAGGAAAAGTCTCTTGGGTTCCCGAAAAATCTGACGTCGTAAACCAACCGTCAAACGCATAATTTGATCGCGTCAATTCCGTAGGTGTCAAGAGTTGTGTCCCCGCTCTGACCGTCGCGGAAGCAATACTACTCGGCGTACCGCCGTTCACTACATAACTCACGGTATAAGTCGGCGTCCACTTTGCGTAGAATGTCGTATTCGCGTTTACCGTATAAGGAAAAGTCTCTTGGGTTCCCGTCAAGCCCTCGTTCGTAAACCAACCGTCAAACGCATAATTTGATCGCGTCAATTCCGTAGGTGTCAAGAGTTGCGTCCCCGCTCTAACCGTCGCGGAAGCAATACTACTCGGCGTACCGCCGTTCACTACATAACTCACGGTATAAGTCGGCGTCCACTTGGCGTAAAAAACCGTGTTTGCGTTTACCGTGTACGGGAATGTCACGACAGAACCGTCAAGCTCTTTTGTCAGATACCAGCCGTCAAACTCATTATTGGATTTTGTCGGCGCGGCGGGTGCGTTTATCACCGTTCCCGCTCTGAACGTCGTATTCGGAATAATCGGCGCACCGCCGCTCACAATATATCGTACCGTATACGTCGGCGTCCACTTTGCGTAAAAAGTCGTGTCCACGTTTACTGTATACGGAAATTCAACCGCATTCCCCGCAAAATCCTCCGTTATAAACCAACCGTCAAAAGCGTAGCCCGTTCTCGTCGGAGCGGTCGGCTCTTGAACAGCCGCTCCCTCCGAAACATTTTCGGTAGGAATACTCGCGCCGCCGTTTACCGCATAAGTTACCGAAAAAGCCGTCTCTTCTATAGGCTCTTCGATCGGCGTCCATTTAGCATAAAAAGCGATATCTTGCGTTACGGTATACGGAAATTCAACCGCCGCCGTGCATTCCCCGTCAAAATACCAACCGCCGAAGTCGTAACCGCTCCTCGTCGGGTCGGCGGGGCGCGCTACAGTGCCGTCGTCACGAACCTTGTATGTCGCCGCTTCGACCCCTTCTTCGGATTCCTCCGCGTTCGGATTAAATGTAACGGTAAAAAGCTCCGTCCATTTTGCGTGCAAGGTCGTATCCTTTTTGACGGCATACGGAAAACTCACCGCCGTACCCGCAAAGCCCGCGTCCTCATACCACCCGTCAAAGTCATATCCCGCTCTCGTCGGCGCGGTCGGCGCGTCAATCTTATCTCCGACCTTTACCGCCGAAAGTGTAGGCGCGCTTCCCGCGGTTACTTCAAAAGAAACCGTCGCTTTTGAGGGCTGCGACAAAATAATCGTCGTCGGAATCGCCGCTATAAGCACCGCCAAAATCAAAACGACTATAATATTTCTGCGCCGTTCTTTTTTGTCGCCGCCTTTTTTGAAGCTGTCCGCAAAGTCACTTGCGGCTCTTTTTACCTTGTTAAAAAAGTTTTTCATGCCGTCTCCTCTTTTGCGAACCGCTTGCCGCGGTTCGCTTTTATATGCCGTTTATTTTATGATAACACAAAATTATAAATGCTGCCTCTATAGGCTATCGGAAATTCCGCGCCAAATTGACCGTATGGATAATCGGTATCGCTTGCTTGTTAAAGGTTTCTCCCGCGGCTTCGTCCACCCAAATGACATTCATTTTAGAAAACCAATTTGTAAAGTTTGCCGCGGCAATCACTGACGCGTTACTGCTGTTGCCCCTTTTTATCAAGTTGTCGCTGTTAAAGATAGCGGCGGTAACGAACCCCGCGTCTACTTGCGGCGTCAATTGCGCTTGATTGACGATGAATTTACCCGACACGGAAACCGTACCGTTTACAAACTTTGTATAGTTTGCGTTTATCGTATTTATTAAGGTCGACGTGCTTTCCGTATTTGCCCAAGTATCGCTGTACACCGCGCCGCCTCTATAATACACCTTGTTTCCGTAGGTAATCCCGCTTGGGAGCGAATCAAAGGTCATAATCACTCCCCCGCCGTTCTTTATCACCTCGCCGTATGTAAGCTGCGAAAACGGCGTCACGTTTGTATCGTAATAAACATAGTCGTAGATGGTTTTTCCGTTGTAGGTGATTGACGCAAGCTTTTGCAGCAAGGCGGCGTGATTTGACGAGCCCGTAAATATTTTTTGCACGTCAAAGACGAGGAATTCACGCGGATTTTCGGATAAAAACTTAATCATATCTTGTACATAGGATTCTACCGTGCCCGAAATCAAGCCGTGCGCCGTGTACCAAGTACTGCTCTGATAGGTGATTCGCCCGTCAAAAAACCTTACGCCGTATTTGGCAAGGTCGTACGCGCCGTAGCTTTGCGCCTTTGAAAAGCGTGCGGAGATCGATTTGACGCCCGCCCAACCGAATAGGCTTGCCCACATACTGTAGTTGTCGTCCAACTCGTTCCAACTGCTGCTTGATGTGATACCGTGCGTAAACGCGTCGTGCGCGCCGAGCATAGCAATCTCCGTGACCTTGAGATTTGAGTTAAAGATACTGTTTTTCATGACGCTGTTGTAGTAGCTTGTGCGCTTTGAGGCGTCCGAAAGATCCGAGACTGAAATCCATGTCCCATATAGCGTCAAGCTTGTCGGCGTTTCGCCGCTCCGCTCCAACGGGAAGAGTACGGGCGAACTCAGCGGCGAGCTGCCGCTGTAGTCGGTCCAACCCGCAAACACATAGTTATTCCGCGTCGGATTTGCGGGTAGGGTCGCATATCCGCTCCCCCTAATAGTTTGTGTGTCAATCGCCGCGCTTGTCCCGCCGTTTCTATTAAATGTGACGGTATGGAGAACCGTCCACTTTGCGTAAAAGGTTACGTCCGCGGTGACGGTGTACGGGAATACCGCGGCGGAACCCGTAAACGCCGAGTTTATAAACCACCCGTCAAAGGCATAACCATATTTTATAGGATCCTCCAACGCGGCGAGCGACGTCCCGTCTCTGACGATCTTTCTCTCGAACGAACCCGTACCGCCGTTCACCTCAAAGTCAACCGTATAGAGACGCGTCCACTTTGCATAGAAAGTCGTATTTGCATTCACCGTATACGGGAACGTCACCGCCGTACCCGTAAAGCTCGATGTCGTATACCAACCGTCAAACTCATAGTTTGCTCTTGTGAGCGTCGTAGGCGTCGAGAGAGACGTACCCGCTCTGACCGTCGCGGTAGGGATACTCGGAGTACCGCTGTTGACGACGTAAGTCACGGTATAGAGCGCAGTCCACTTTGCGTAGAAATTCGTATTCGCGTTTACCGTATAAGGGAAAGTCACCGCCGTACCCGTAAAGGTCGAAGTCGTGTACCAACCGTCAAACTCATAGCCCGATCTCGTCAGCGTCGTAGGCGTCGTGAGCGACGTGCCCGCTCTGACCGTTACGGTCGGGATACTCGGAGTGCCGCCGTTTACGGTATATGTGACGGTATACAACGCAGTCCACTTTGCGTAAAAAGTCGTGTTCGCATTCACCGTGTAAGGGAAAATCACCGCCGTACCCGTAAAGGTCGAAGTCGTGTACCAACCGTCAAACTCATAGCCCGATCGCGTCAGCGTCGTAGGCGTCAAGAGCGATATCCCCGCTCGGACGGTTACGGTCGGGATACTCGGAGTACCGCCGTTTACGACATAGCTCACGGTATAGAGCGCAGTCCACTTTGCATAGAGGGTAATATGCGCATTCACCTCGTGCGGGAAGCGAACCGCCGTACCCGTAAAGGTCGAAGTCGTATACCAACCGTCAAACTCATAACCCGCCCTCGTGAGCGCGGTCGGGGTCTGAAGCTCCGTCCCCGCTCGGACCGTCGCCGCCGCAATCGTCGGAGTCCCGCCGTTGACTACATAAGTCACAATATACAGCGCGGTCCATTTTGCGTAAAAGGTCGTGTCCTCGTTCACCGTGTACGGGAACGTTACCGCCGACCCCTCAAAGGTCGAAGTCGTGTACCAACCGTCAAACTCATAGCCCGCCCTCGTGAGCGTCGTAGGCGTCGAAAGCGTCGTCCCCGCTCTGACCGTCGCCGTAGGGATATTCGGAGTTCCGCCGGTTACGACATAAGACACAGCATACAGCGCGGTCCACTTTGCATAAAAAGCCGTATCGGCGTTTACCGTATAAGGGAAAGCCTCAGCCGTTCCCGCAAAATTCGCCGTTGTAAACCACCCGTCAAACTCATAACCCGCTCTCGTCGGCAAGGTCGGAGTTTGTAGTACCGTCCCGTTTCGGACGACAGCGGACGGGATTGTC
>JAITOQ010000188.1 GCA_031289865.1 Clostridiales bacterium | reverse complement strand
GGAGAAATAACAATGGATTACAAACAGCAAGCGATGATTAAACACAAGGAATGGGCGGGCAAAATCGAGGTGGTTTCGAGGGTTGCCGTAAAGGACAAGGAGGCGTTGAGCGTAGCTTACACGCCGGGGGTTGCGGAGCCGTGTCTGGCTATCGAAAAGGACGTCGATCTCTCGTACCTCTACACGCGGCGGCACAATTTGGTCGCTGTCATCACCGACGGTACGGCGGTTTTGGGACTCGGCGACATAGGTCCGGAGGCGGGAATGCCCGTCATGGAGGGCAAATGCGTCCTCTTTAAGGAGTTCGGCGACGTGGACGCGTTTCCGCTCTGTATAAGGAGCAAGGACACGGACGAAATCGTCAACACATGTAAGCTTATCGCGGGCAGCTTCGGGGGAATCAACCTTGAGGATATTTCTTCGCCGCGTTGCTTTGAGATAGAAAAGAGATTAAAGGCGTGTTTGGACATTCCCGTATTTCACGACGATCAGCACGGTACAGCCGTGGTCGCGCTTGCCGCGCTGTTGAACGCGGCGAAGCTTGCGGGTAAAAAGTTCGGAGAATTACATATCGTGGTCAGCGGCGCGGGCGCAAGCGCGATAGCCGTGACAAAGCTGCTCCTTTCCGCGGGCGTCGCGGACGTCGTACTGTGCGATAGGACGGGCGCGGTGTACAAGGGGCGCGACGGCTTAAACGATATAAAGACGGAAATGGCTGAAGTCACAAATAAGGCGGCAAAAAAAGGAACGCTCACGGACGTAATTAGGGGAGCGGACGTGTTTTTCGGGCTGTCCGCGCCGAAGCTCTTAACCGCGGAAATGGTCAAGTCGATGAATAAAAAGCCTATCATATTCGCTATGGCGAATCCTATGCCGGAGATTTTACCCGAAGAGGCAAAAGCGGCGGGTGCGTTTATCGTGGGTACGGGGCGGTCTGATTATCCGAATCAAATAAATAACGTCTTAGCGTTCCCGGGAATATTCCGCGGCGCGCTCGATGTAAGGGCGCGTGATATAAACGACGAAATGAAAATCGCCGCCGCGCACGCGCTTGCCGAACTCATAAGCGAGAAAGAATTGAATACCGACTACATTATCCCCGCGCCTTTTGACAAAAGAGTGGCTGTAGCGGTCGCAGAAAAGGTGAAAGAGGCGGCTATTAGGACGGGAGTGAATAGAATCTGATAAAAGAAAACATAAAGGGGGAGTAAAACATGATCAAGGATATCGAAAAAAGAATAAGGAACAAGCGCATGTTTGTAGCGGGCGTGGTTGGGGTGTTGATCCTTGCTGCCGTTGTGATTACGGTCATTGTGTTGTATTGAGATTATGCAAAACGACGGGAAGAGGGTTTCGGAGGCTGTAATTAAGCGGTTGCCGAGATATTACAGAGTATTTCAAGAGCTGGGAAAGCGGGGCGAGCGTCGGATTTCGTCGGGCAGAATTGCCGAATACATGGGCGTAACCGCGTCGCAAGTCAGACAAGATTTTTGCAGCTTCGGCGGGTTCGGTCAGCAAGGCTACGGCTATGACGTGGCAAAGATGACCGACGAATTTGCGCGGATTATCGGGCTTGACAAACGGTACAAGATGGTGATTGTCGGAGCGGGGAATATCGGGCGCGCACTCGCCAACTACAACGGTTTTTCTTCCGAAGGCTATTTGGTGACCGCGCTTTTTGACGAATATCCTAAGGGTGATTTTGTCGGAAAAATTCCGCTCTATACCGCGGAAAAACTCGGCGAATACTTAAAAGAAAACGAAACCGACATTGCCGTAATTGCCGCGCCTAAAGAGAGCGCGGAGAACATTTTGGAAAAGTTGGTCGCGGCGGGAATAAAAGCCGTTTGGAATTTTGCGCCCGTCGAGTTAAAGAGTACGGAAGGGGTTTTGATCGAGAATATCAGCATGAGCGACAGCCTTTACGTACTTAGTTATAAGTTGAACAATAAATAAAAGGAAGGTTACATGAAAAAAACTTTTAAAATGACTTCGGGACAAGTGGCGATGCTGGCGGTGTTTTTGGGGCTTATGCTCCTTTTGACCTTTGTCGCTCCTCTCCTAAACGTTTTCGGATTTATCGGTACGGCGTTTATCGTCTTGATAATCATTGCGGTCGGCGCGCTTAGCGAGGGCAGATTTATCGGGATAGCGACGGGGACTATGTTTGGGATCATCAGCTTGATTGCGAGTTTTATTCTCCCTCAACCCCTTGCGCCGTGCTTTCAAAATCCTCTTATTTCGGTGTTGCCGCGAATTTTTATCGGGTTGGTCGTCTACACCGTGTACGGATTGCTCGACAAGGCGATTAAAAACAAAAAGAAAAACAAAGCCGTCGATTATGCAAAATTCGGGATTGCGGCGGCGACGGGGGCAATCTTTAACACCCTCACCGTAATGGGCATGATTTGGTTATTTTTCGGGGGGCGGGACGTCACGTCCGGAGAGATTTCGACGGCGATTACGCCGGAATTGATTTTGGCGGTAATCGCGACGAACGGAACGCTTGAGCTTGCATTGACCCTTATATTGACACCGCCTATAGTCATGGCGGTGACGAGATTTAAGCGGACGCTGCCGCCGACGAGAAGCGCGTCAAAAAAGGCGCAAAGGCAGGTTTTCACCGATGAAAACGGCGGTATAGAAACGTCGGAATCCGACAAAACCGACGTGATTACGGTGAACGCGGTAGGGAGTATTCCCGAACAAAAAGCCGCTCTAAGAAAAGCGGTTAAGGCGCGTTTGAACGGGCTCGGCGACGAGTACAGGTATTATGCGGACGGACGGATTTTTGAATGCGTCACATGTTTAGAAAGCGTAGAAAAGGCAAAAAATATAGGGATATACGCATCATGCAAAAAAGAACCCGACACGCGGCGGCTGATCGAGTATCTTTTGGAGAACGGAAAAAATCTCTTTTTGCCCGTGACGGATACGGACGGGCGCATAACATTTATAGGGGTAGACCGCGATACGCGTTATGCGGTGAATTCTTACGGTATAGAAGAGCCGATATCTACGGGCGAAAAAACTGACGCAAGCTTGGATTTGATAATCGTTCCGCTTTTGTCGTTCGATAGCGAAAGAAATCGCTTAGGGCGAGGAAAGGGCTGTTACGACGCTTTTTTAAGGGACAGTGCGGCGGTTACGGTCGGGCTTGCGTATGCGGCGCAAGAAGCGGAAAGAGTACCGACGGAAGAGTTTGACGTGAGGCTTGGTACAATTATAACGGAAGAAGCGGTTTTTTAAGTTGAAAATTGAAAGTGGAAAGTTGAAAATTGCGGATTTATTTAATGCAGAATACAGAATGCAAAATGCAGAATTGCGGAATAAAAAAAAGCCGATGTCATTCTGAGCGCAGCGAAGAATCTAAAATGTCGGCTGTATGACCGCAAAAACAGAAATCGGATTTCGATTATGGGTGATTCGAGGAAATCGTTTGAGATTCTTCGCAAGCTCAGAATGACACCTACTTTCTAATCCGCAATTCTGCATTTTGCATTTTGTATTCTGCATTTAAAAAAGGGATAAAATATGCGCATAATAAGCGGAAAGCACAGAGGAAAAAAGCTGTTTTTTCCGGACACCGACAAGGTTCGTCCGACGACGGATAAGGCAAAAGAAGCGGTGTTCGGGATTTTGCATTTTCTATTAAAAGAAACGGCGGTTTTGGATCTCTTTGCGGGGAGCGGGGCTTTGGGCTTGGAGGCTTTGAGTCGCGGCGCGGCGTCGGCGGTCTTTTGCGATATCGACCTTAAGTTCGTCAGAAAAAATCTTTTGCTTGCGGGCGAAACGGCGGATCTCTATGAATGCGATTTTTTGAGCGCGCTCGACCGACTCTCCGCGAGAGGAAAGACCTTTGATTTTATCTTTTTAGACCCGCCGTATGAGAGCGATTGCGGCGAGCTTGCGGTCAAACGCATTTATGAAAAAGGATTGTTAAAAAAGGGCGGTAAAATAATATTTGAGCATTCACGCGCTAAAGACTTGAAAGATTTCGGAGATTATGTTACAATATCAGATAGCAGAAGCTACGGAACTCAAGGGGTTAGCTTTATTGAGTTCAGGGATATGTTTTGAAAGTTGAAAGTTGCGGATTTTTTTAATGCAAAATGCAAAAGGCAAAATGCAGAATTGCGGAATAAAAGAAAAGCCGATGTCATTCTGAGCGAAGCGAAGAATCTAAAACTAAAGGCTGTATTACCGTAAAAACACAAATAAGGATTCCGATTAAATGGAATTCAGAGAAATCGTTTGAGATTCTTCGCAAGCTCAGAATGACACCGACTTTTTTCTACACCTTAACTTTCAACTCTCAACTCTCAACTCTCAACTTTCAACTTTCAACTTAGGAGGTTCGCCATGTCTTGTTGTATGTTGACGGGAAGTTTCGATCCCGTGACAAACGGGCATATCGATCTTTTGTGTAGGTCGCGGCGGCTGTTTGACAGAGTTTATGCGGCGGTTTTGGTCAACCCCGACAAGAGCGGTTTGTTTTCGCTTGCGGAGCGGACGGAGCTTTTGCGCGGCGCGGTATGCGGTATGGATATAGAGGTGGTCGCGTCGGAGAGGACGGCGGTCGAGGTCGCAAAGGCTTGCGGCGCGGACTGTCTTGTGCGCGGGATCCGCAATGCGGCGGATCACGAATACGAGCGGGTCATGGCGGCGTACAACTACGAAATCGGCGGTATAGACACGTTATTTTTTGAGGCGGGGGACAAAACCGCGAGGGTATCGTCGGGCGCGGTCAAAAGACTTTTGCAAGAGGGAAAGTCGGTACGGGCGTATGTACCCGAAGCAATTTTTGAAAGGCTGAACGAGCTTTATTCAAAAAGAACAAGCATTGTAAAGACAAAACAAAATACAGCAAACGGAATAAAAAAGGAATAAGGAGAACACTAACCATGGACAAATTAGAATCAATTCTTCTCGAACTTGAGGACGAAGTAAACAAAGGCAAAAAGTTTTTTGGGCTGTCGCTTATGAACAAGGAGAGGCTTTTATCCTTGATCGACGCGTTGAGAGGCGAGTTTCCCGAAGTCATTCGCGAGTCGGAGGAAATCATACAAAACAAGGCGTATATTTTGCAAGAAGCGGTCGACCTCTCTCTAAAGCGCACCCATCAAGCGCAAGAAACCGCCGACTATCTTGTCAGTACCGCGGAGATTACGATGCGTGCGGAGAGCGAAGCGCGTCTTATTTTGGAAGAAGCCGACAAACGCGCATTCGAGATCGAAACCGACTCCAAAAAGCGTATAGACAATCTTTTGGCGGCGACCGAAAAGGTGTTTGTCGACCACTTAAATCTCGTACGCAACAACCGCGAGTCCTTAAAAGGCGAGCTTATCAAGCAGTATGTTCCCGCAAACATTCAAGTCACCCGCGACGACAATCGCGGCGAATCCGTCGAATAATATTTAAAAGAAAAAACAGACCGTAATTTCCCAAAACAGAGGGAAAGCGGTCTTTTTTTGTTAAAAACACAAAGGAGTTCTTATGAAAAACCCCGTTAATTTAGTAAAAAACGCGCTTCGCGGAATCAAAACCTATTGGAACAAGCCCGGCGAGGGGCGGCATCTCTCGATAAAAGAGATAGTGTGCTTCGGCGGCGGCGGCTTGGGCTTGTACTTTATAACAGGTATTGTGACCTCGTTTATTACGGCACAGCAAATTCCGGAGATATACAATATAGATGTATTGCACGGCGTCTTAATCCTAATCATTTCAAGCTCAATAGGATTGTTTGCGCAGACGTTTTTCGGAAAATTGTTACATAGTACGCGGCGGACAAAATGGGGAAAGTATAAGCCGTATCTTTTGTTTTTAGCACCCGTTTTGGGTGTGTTTGCGATAGCCGCGACATGGCTGCCTCAATT
>JAITOQ010000178.1 GCA_031289865.1 Clostridiales bacterium | reverse complement strand
CCCAAAACGCCGCAAACGGCGCGTACTATACCGCCGATTATGCCGCTAAAAACACTCGCCCCGACGATATACATACCGCTCGCCGCACACGCGCCGCCGACCTCTCCGTGCTGTCCCGTATCGCCGCCGAAACCCTCGGTATACGTCTTTCGCCGCCGCGTGCGGAGTATCAAAAGGACGGCTCCGTTTCTATCGAATACCGCGCCGCAAACCGTTTTGACGTGGTGTTCGGAGAGGCGCACCGCCCAAAGGACGGCATAAGCGGCGACGTAAAAGCCGCCTTAAAGCTCGGCGGCGACAAATTTATAGCGGTGCTTTCGGACGGCATGGGTCACGGCGCACGCGCAAACTCCTCCGGCGAAAACGCAATTGCCCTCGTCGAGAGCTTTTACCGTGCGGGTTTTACGGACGAAATCGTCATTCCGTTTGTCAACCGTGCGCTTTGCGCCGTGTCGGGGGGAGTGTTCGCAACCCTTGATATGTGCGTCGTAGACCTCATAGACGGCTCGGTGAGCTTTGTCAAAATGGGTTCCGACGACAGCTACATTCGCCGAAAAAACCGCGTCGAAACCATAGAAAACACCGCTCTCCCTCTCGGCGCGTCGGACGACGCCTCACCCTCCGTCCTAAACAAACGCTTAGACGCCGACGATTTTGTCGTCCTCGTCAGCGACGGAATCGCAAACGCCTTTAACGAGGGCGGACTAAAAGACCTCATCTCCCAAATCAACACAAAAAACCCGCAGGCTTTCGCCGACGAGCTTTTAAAATGCGCCCTCTATAACGGTGTCCGCGACGACCTCTCCGTCATCGCGCTTAGGCTGTATCGTAAAATAGGTAATATGTAATAGGTAAGGTGTCGTACGCTCCGAATAAAAAAGCAAGTGTCATTCTGAGCTTGCGAAGAATCTCAAACGGAAACGTGACGTTGCATCCACTTTTGCAACGAGTATTAGATGGAAAATTGACTGTAGAAGTCCGTTCACCGATTGTTTAAATGCAAAATTGCGGATAAAAAGTAGAGGTTCTTTTGTAGGGGCGACCGCCTCGGTCGCCCGCAATCCAAATAAAAAAGCAGGTGTCATTCTGAGCATAGCGAAGAATCTCAAACGGCAATGTGACATTTCATCTACCGTTTTGGATTTTTTAAACTGTTTTTTGCTTATTTGAAGTTGTATGTGTAGGATAAGTGCCAATTTGTATGATCGCGCCACCATATTCCAAAGGCTCCTTGCGCACATGATGCCATTTCGTACACGATAACAACAGTTATGTTTTTCACCGTTTTTGCGCTGTTAAAATTACTGCCGCTCAACAGTGTAATATTAGATCCTCTTGCTTGATTATTAAAGATGTTTGTCGCATTATATTCCGATTGCGTGCTGTCGGTATAAGTGATTCTGACATAATATGCACCCTTGCCGATTTTTTTGCCGTTTATATTAGTGTCCTTTACCGCCCCGCTCCAAGTATCGTCACTTATTTCGTTCACTGTTGCGCTATTAGCTATATACAGCGGCAAGCTATTAATGTCTTGAGTCAAGTTAAAAAACAATGAAGGGAGCTTGCCTGTCGCCACCGTATATGTTCCGTCGCTGTTTTTAACTGTGTTATTCAACACCAACTGCCCTAATTCAAAGCCGTAATGTCTGTTCTTCATGTCCACGCTGCTTGCTTGCACATCATAATTGTACCCGTTATCTTGTTGACAGTTCTTTCTGGTCATTGTGGCATTATACGGACCGCCCGCAACTATAATCGTCGGCTTTTTCATTTTTTCCGCAAGAATACCGCCCGCCGTGACTGCCCGTTCGTTAAAACGCGACTCGACCTTACTTGCCACACTTGAATATTCTTCGGGGAAATAATACCAAATCGGAACGAGTCCTTGGTCGGCTACGTCCATGATAACGTGTTTGTCCGTATTATTGATAGATGAAACCCATTCGGAATAAGCACCCGCAAGCTGTCCGAACGTCGCGGACGAAATCACCGTACCGCCGACGGTATTTATATCAAGATGCGTTTTATAGTCGCTATTATTTTTTAAGTATTGCGCGTCAAACGCCGCCGAACTGCTTTGCGAACCGCCCGCGGACGAACTTCCGTTGGAAATACTTGCCGAAAATTGAGCGGACAATGCCGCGCCGACCGTTGTACTTAAAGAATCCTCGGTCGACAGCATAGAATAAGCGCATTCTATCATACCGCCGAACGATACGCCCATGACAACGTGCGTTCCGTATTTTTCGAGAAGAGCGTCTACCGACATTGTGTTGTTTTTTACCTTAATAAGGTCATTCCGCAACGTCTGTGACAGCATGGACGCATACAACCCGTCATCGCCGTAGTCGTTCAAAATAAAGTTGTTTCCTTTTACATACTGATTTTGAATATAATAAAATTGATTCAATTTGTATGCGGTTCCAATGTTCGATTCGAGTCCGAATTTTGTGGAAAAACCCGCGGTAAACATTCCTTGCAATACGTTCGCATTGGCTGAACGCCCGTATATCAGCGACGCATTATACGATTGTATCACCGTACTGATTTCTTGACTCGTTATAGCGGTTGCACGGTTTGAGCCGACCTTGTATTGCCCGACACCGACGTCAGCCAACTGCTTCTTGTCAAACATTGATATAGCACGGGAAATTTCGGTTGCCGAATCGGCGGTCAACGCATTTACGCCATAGCCAAGTCCGAGCGCGATTAGCTCTTCTGCTTTTGCGCGAGATGCTTCCACGGGAGGTTCCGTGGTTGTTCCGATATCTTCGGTCGGTGTGGTTGGTGGGATCGGTTCTTCGCCACCGTTGTTATCGGCTTTGTTCGTCTTTGGTATACACGATACAAGACCGATCGAGAGAATACAGATCATCATTAACAAGACGATCAATTTTTGAAATTTGAGCTGCTTCATAAACTTTTTCTCCTTTAGATTGTTTCAAAATTCAATTTCGTCGAGGTTGTTTTTGACACAATTTCAACGACGATGAAATTCTATTCCAATTATACTTGAAATTTTTTGAAATGTCAATAGGGTTTTTTCAAATTTATTGAAAAATTTTTAAAGCTGCTTTATAATAGGTACACATGGAAAACAGACTTAGAGAATTGCGTAAGGGCATGAATTTAAAACAGACCGATCTTGCGGAGATGTTGCACATCGCTTCGAGTACATATTCCTATTGGGAATCGGGGACGGTGGACGTCGATTTGAAGTGCTTGGTAATACTCGCAAACTTTTTTGGAGTGAGCGTCGACTACATTTTAAAGCGAAACGGCGAACACGACGAGTCCGACCGCAACTTCCGTCATTTCATCATTTCCCTAAAACAAAACGGTATATCCTCCTCCGACCTCGCGGGACTCTCAAGTGCGCAATCAAAGCTGTTTGCCGACCTTCTAAAAAACCTAAAAAAATAACGGGAAGGACCCGAAAACAAAAAGAGGTAGTTTTTAAAAACCGCCTCTTTTTTTATAAGGAATCGCCCTATTTATTATGTTTCTGTAATAACCTCGGAAATTTTGAATGCGAAATAGTATTACTTTACGCTAATTCCTCGTCTATTATGTTAGCTTTCTTTCCTTGTTCGGTAACTAAAGCGACCGAAAGCCAAGTTATAGCATCTCTTTTAAAGTCAGCCCACTTATACTTCCTACCGTGGTCTGACGTCACAAGTCCGTTTTCGTCTTTTTCCCACTCTTCCTCGTCGTCGGGCAATGTCTCCGTGCGTACAAAAACTTTCCCTATTCCTAAATCCAGCTTTTTCAAAGTTCTCTCTACCTTGTCGGCATCATCATGCTCTTGCCATGCCAAATTATCATAGCCGTGTGTGTAGCCGTCAAATATGAGGATTTCTTGCCCCGATGAAACCGCCCTTGCGACGACCCTCGTCAGTGCGTCGTCCGTACTTACAATCAGTTTTTTGCGAATTAGGTTTCCGTAATACCAAATCTCGAATAAATCCGTTCCGTCTTGTGCCGCTATCTGAAAATTGAAGCCGTTAGAATCCTTTGTTATATCCTTTGCAAACGGTGTATAGTATGTCGGGAGCAATTCTGCCGAAATATTCCCCGATTGTTTCTTATTAGACAAGCCCATGCTAAAACTCCTCCTATTTATTGTATTTTACCAAAAAACTATCCGAAAGTCAATTGCTTTGTCTATCAAATCACGATTTGACAAATCGTGATTTGATAAGGCTAATCTGCTTAAAAAGTCGATGTCATTCTGAGCAAAGCGAAGAATCTAAAACGATTTCTCCGAATTGCCCTTAATCTGATACCGATTTATGTTTTGTGGTTGTACGGCTGTAAGTTTTAGATTCTTCGCAAGCTCAGAATGACACATATTTTCTTTCAGAATGACACCTATTTTCTTTTGTCCTCACTTTTCAACTTTCAACTTTCCACTTTCAACTCTCAACTTTCAACTTTCAACTCTATCCGCTATGATTTCTTCTATCGTTATCATCTTTACCGATCCGTCGCCTTTTGCTCTTTCAATAACTGCGGAGGTAAAGCCCGATTTACTAAAGTAATAATACAGCTTTTCGGTGTACTTATGAAACATTTCGCTTTTTTTCTCTAAGCTCTCAAGGACACGAATGTCGGTCTTTTCGTTTTGAAATTTGCATTCGCAAAAGACGGCGGTATCGCGACCGAGTACAATGAGATCGATCTCCTCTTCGCTTTTTGTCAAGGGGTTGTTGCCCCACCATCTCCCGATCTCCTTTGGCGTAATCGGTAGAGTTTCGATGTGATTCCATAGATATTGCTTGCAGACGTCCTCAAAAATATGCCCCATGTACTCATTGATAGTGCCGAATATTTCCTCGACGAGAGCGTCCGTGACGTTTTGTTCGATTAGTGAGATGTTTTTTTGCACATACCGAAACCAAAATTTAAACATGTTTTCGGACAGCAAATACAAGCTCCTTGTACTTTTGCCGTCGCCCGCGGGTTTTTCCTTGTACACAAGCCCCAAGGAAATTAGGTTTTTTATATAGATATCACAAGCATTTGCGGGTTGATTGACCTTGTTTGCAATCTCCGAGATTTTCGTCGCACCGTCCGCAATCGCCGTAATGATCGAGTTGTACCTCTGCGGCTCTCTAAGCTCTTGCTGTATTAGGTTTTTCGGTTCTTCAAACAACAGACCGTTGGTCGAAAAAAACAATCTTTTCACATTTTCCTTTAGGCTTTTGTTTCCGTCGATTTGCGCCAAATAGTAGGGCGTTCCTCCGAAAATCCCGTATGTTAAGAGCCTATCGGCTTTTGAGTAATTCGGAACGAACAACGCCGCCTCGTCGTAATGAAACGGCAAAATCTTAAACTGTGCGGTTCTCCTCCCGTAGAGCGGACTTTTGTATCCAAGCACCTGATTTTCCATAAAGCTCATAGAAGAACCGCTCAAAATGATAAACAATTGACCGTCCTTAAAATAGTCGTCGATATATTTTTGGAGCAAGGACGAAACGGCTTTGTTTGCTTTTGCAAGATACGGGTATTCGTCTATGACAAAGACCAGCCTTTCCCGCTTAGAAAGACTGTGCAAAAGCTCGAAAACCTGCTCAAAGGTGTTAGGCAAGCTCGTTTTTGCCGCGGCGACTCCGGACAAGGCGTATATGCTGTTTATAAGCGCGGACAGATTATAGCCCGACGCGCTCTCGATAGCGGTAAAATACACGGCGCGTTTTCCCTCGCAAAATTTTTTAATCAATTCGGATTTTCCGACTCTTCTCCTACCGTAAACGATAGCCATCTCAAATTTATCGCTTTCGTGCATTTCGTTTAATCTTTTCAACTCTTCCTTTCTGCCTAAAAACATATCTCGCCGCTCCTATAAAGTTTATCAAATCGTACTTTGTCAAATCACGATTTGTCAAATCATGATTTGATTATATCACGGCAAAAAAATTTTGTCAACCGTTTTATCAAAAATATATTTTAAACTTGTAATTCGCATTGAATTTTCCTCAAAAACATGCTATCATAATAGAAGCTCAACAAACGGAATTTCTTTTTTAAAATTTTTTTGCTCCGTTTAAATTCCGTTTACATAAGTGTTTTATTATAATATCGTTGTGTTCATTTTATTCATCGGGAGGTTCTTTTATGGCTATCATGATTATCGACGACGATTTTCATATCCTTGAATTGGTCGGGACGTTGTTAAAAAACGCGGGCTATACGGTTTGCGAGGCGGGCGACGGAAAGCAAGCTCTTGACAAATTAGCGGAGCAAAAGATCGACCTATGCGTATTGGACGTAATGATGCCCAATATGGACGGGTATACGTTTTGCGTTCATGCAAAAAAGTACTATCCCGACTTGCCGATCCTTATGCTCACGGCAAAGGGCGAAACCGACCAAAAGGTCAAGGGTTTCGGGCTGGGCGCGGACGATTATTTGGTCAAGCCGTTCGAGGGCGCGGAGCTTGTGGCGCGGGTCGCCGCACTCCTAAAACGATACAAAATCAATTCTTCGCAATGTCTGCAGCTCGGCAAGATCACCTTAGACCGCAATAGCTACACCGTCCGCACGGCGAACAAAACGGAGGATATTCCGATGAAAGAATTTGAACTCCTATTTAAACTCGGAAGTCAAACGGGTCGGACGTTTTCGCGTGATACGCTGATCGAGGATCTTTGGGGCTACGACTTCAACGGAAACGAACGGACGCTCGACGTCCATATCAATCGGTTGAGAGAACGCTTTGACGAAAATGTCTGCGGCTTTAAAATCACGACGGTGAGAGGATTGGGGTATAGGCTTGAAGTTGAAAATTGCGGATAAAAAAGGGGTACTATGAAAACAAAAAACGAAACACGCCATAAAACGCGGCGTGATATGCCGGATGAAATGCAGCACGGCGAGCAGCCGCAAAAAGAAAGAAGCAAGACAAGCGTCATATTCGGCGGGATTTTTTCCGCTATAGTCGTTTTATGCGGGATTGCGGGGGGATACGGACTTACCTCGCTCCTATACCGTGCGACGGGTGCGCCGCCCGAATTTGTTCGGCATATTCTGTCGGGTATAACGGGGCTTTTGCTCGTCTTTGCCGTAATGCGAATCGCTATGGTTATACGGTGGCGGCACGGTCAAAAGGACAGTCACCGTTTTCCTCACCAACGGCTGATCGACGACATACAAAACGCGCTGACCAATATCGCGCACGGAAATTTTGATATTTTTGTCCAAAGCGGCGACGAGGGTCGCGGTCCGCTCACCGACATGGCTGAAAGCGTCAATCGCATGGCGGCAAAGCTCGGCACCGCGGAAAACCTAAGGCAGGATTTTGTGTCGAACGTGTCGCATGAAATTCAATCCCCTATCACCTCCGTCGGCGGCTTTGCCGCGCTCCTCAAAAACGACGGTTTGGACGGAGAAACCCGCCGTCACTACCTCGAAATCATCGAAACGGAATGCAAGCGTTTGTCAAACCTAAGCAATAATCTCCTCAAACTCTCCTCTCTCGACGGCACAGCCGAACCGTTAAAGCGCACAAAATTCAGAGCGGACAAACAAATCAAGCAAGCCGCGCTGATGCTTGAACCGCAATGGACAAAAAAGAATCTGACTCTCGAAGCGGACATGGAAAAAGCCGAGATTTTCGGCGACGAATCTCTCCTCTACGAAGTTTGGGTAAATCTTATCAACAACGCTATCAAATTTACGCCCGAAGGCGGTCGGATCGATATCACATTGAGCGCGCAAAGCGACGGCACTGTCGCGGTCGCAATCTCCGACAACGGCGCGGGGATTTTAGCGGAGGATCAACCGCATATCTTTGAACGCTTTTACAAAGCCGACAAATCACGCAACCGCGGACAAAGCGGAAGCGGTTTGGGCTTGTCCTTAGTCAAAAAAATCGTCGAGCTCCACGGCGGTCGGATAGAATTTGTCAGCGAATACCAAAAAGGGACGACTTTTACGGTGTTTTTAGCCGCATGATGCCGAACCCGCTTTTAAAGTTGAAAGTTGAAAATGGAAAGTTGAAAGTTAAGGATTTTTTTTAATGCAAAATGCAGAATGCAGAATGCAGAATTGCGGATTTTTTTAATGCAAAATGCAAAATGCAGAATGCAGAATGCAGAATGCAGAATTGCGGATTTTAAAGTAAGTGTTTTTCTTGTAGTAGTCCGTCCTCGCTAATGCTTGACATTTTGACGACCGGATTTTTGTCGGATAACGTGCGTTCTTTTTGCCGAAGCGTACTTGAC